>DASZML010000024.1:0-15561 GCA_035551875.1 Rhizomicrobium sp. | reverse complement strand
GTCCTGCTCGTCGATGAGCCGGCCGCGCATCTCGATCCCGCGCACCAGCTTCGCCTGATGGAGTTGCTGCGCAGCGAGGCAGCGCGCGGCACCGCCGTCGCCATCACGCTGCACGATCTGTCGCTCGCCTCGCGCTATTGCGATGAGATCGTCGTCCTGCATCAGGGCCGCGTGGCCGGGCAGGGCGCGCCATCGTCTGCGTTGTCCGATGCCGCATTGGCACAGGTGTTCGGCATTGCGGCGATCCGCGCCGGGAACGAAGCGGCGCGCGCTATCGTTCCGTGGTCGCGTCTGTGAGTTGCGCGCATCGGACGACGCGCGTTTAATCCCGCCATGAGCAAACATCACCACGACGATGACGACGATATTCGTCAAGACAAGCACTATCACCACACGCTGCGTTCGCTGCAGATCGAACTCGTAAAGCTCCAGCGGCGATTGATCGCCGAGGATTCGCGCGTGCTGATCATCTTGGAAGGCCGTGACAGCGCCGGCAAAGACGGCACGATCAGGCGGCTCACCAAGCACATGAGCCCGCGCGATACGCGCGTGCATGCACCCGGCAAACCTTCGAGCCGGGAAGAGACGCAATGGTATTTCCAGCGCTTTATTCCGTTTCTGCCATCCGGCGGAGAATTCGTTGTGTTTAATCGCTCTTGGTACAACCGCTCCGGCGTTGAGCGTGTGATGGATTTCTGTTCGAAGGAGCAGACCGAAGCATTTCTGGAATCCGTCGTGCCGCTGGAAGCGATGTTGGCGCGCGATGGACTCGAGATCCGCAAATATTATCTCGACATCACCAGGAACGAGCAGAAGAAACGCCTGAAAGCGCGCGACGATAGTCCACTCAAGAAGTGGAAAATCTCACCAGTCGATGCGGCGGCGCAGAAGAAGTGGGACAGTTATTCAAAGTGGCGCGACATCACGCTGGAGCGCACAAGTCATCCGGCCGCGCCTTGGCGTGTGATTGCGAGCGACATCAAGAAAATCGCGCGTCTCGAATTCCTGCGCGACCTGCTGTCAAGCTTCGACTACACTGGAAAATCTTCGAAATTGACCCACCCGGATCGCGATGTCGCGTTTGTCTGGAAGTCGGGAGATCAGAAAAAGTTGGCGCACTAAAACGAAAGCAAAACGGCCGGAGATGTCTCGCCGGCCGCATGCTTTTGAGCTTTGCGAACTACTTGGGCTGAGGCGTCGTTGACGTCGAGCTATTCATGGTGCTGTTCGTCGACGTGCCGTTTTGATTGGCGCTGCCATTCGGGGACGTCGTTGAATTTGCGCGGTGATGATGCCGGGTGCGGTGATGGCGTGTCATGCCGTTCGATGAGTAGCCGGCATTCGTGGCACGGTTTGCGCGGTTTTCAGTCCGGCTTCTCGTGTCATTGACGCCATTCATCGTGCGACCGGTCGTGTTGTTCATGGTGCCGGTTGCGCCGTTCGTAGTGGTCGAACCGCTGGCATTACCGGTCGCCGACTCGCCCGCACCTGTTGCCGTGCCCGACGAATTGTAGCCGCTTGAGGTCGCCCGTTGCGTGTTTTGAGAGGTCCCGTTAGTGGTCGAGTTGATGCCGGTCCCGGTGTTACTCGTGTTTGTGTTCACGTTGCCGCTGGCCGATCCGTTCATGCTGCTATTGGCGTTCGGACCGACGCTGGTGGTTCCATTCAGTGTGCCGTTGACGCCGCTGCTAACTCCGCCAGTGCTCACGCCGCCGGCTGCTCCACCACCGACCGCACCGCCTGCTGCCATAGAGGGGGTTGCGATCGCAACGGCGCCGCATAACAGCGCGGCTTGCAAACTCATTTTCATGATCTGGTTCATTGGGTCCTCGATTTTCCGAACTTTTGCTGGAACCTGGCGCAAACCCTTGTTTGCGACTGGGTCTACATCGGGAACGAGGAAGGACAAGGTCGGTTGCAGGAGTTGCGGTTCCACGGCGAGATAATCCTCACGCCTCATGATCGCGGCTCATTCGCCTTCCCAAGCATATGAAAACTGGCGACCCCGGGAGGACTCGAACCACCGGCCTGCGGTTTAGGAAACCGCTGCTCTATCCTGCTGAGCTACGGGGTCTTGCTCGCTTTTTACGGTATCCCAAGTGGCTTGTCTCGGCATTGTCCATATGGGCGATGGTGCGAAATAGGGGCATGCATTCGCAGAGCCAGTTCGCTGTCCCCGTTCCGTCGCCGTCAGCTTCCGTGCTCACCGTGCGCCCTCGCCGAAAAGGCTGATAGCCAAGGATTGGCTACTCAAAAAGCGGATTCGCCGGCTGCATAGGGCTTGATGCTTTGCGCTACGGAATCGGCGACATGCTCCTTGGTTATCAGGCCAATAACGTTTCCGGGGCGCGGAATGCCGTCGGCCCGCACGACGACCGTCATCATCGCATTCTTGCGCCACATCCGCCCGATGACATTGAACATGATGTCGTCTGCCCGTGCGATGGCGAACTTTGGGCTTGCGACATCGCCCAGTGACACGCCTGTATATGTGCCTTCGAGCCCGCGCCGCAGCGCAGTGTTCACCCGCATCACACCGACGATCCGCTCCTCTTTCGTCACGACGACGTGTCGCAAACGGCCCGCATGTTCCGGGAGCTTCAGAAAGACGTCGAATGCCATATCGTGCGGCAACACCAGCATCTCCTTGTCCATGACCTCGCCGGCGCGGCGGACCAGAAACATGTTCGCGTGGAGTGCCTTTGGGATGAAATGCTTTCGAGCCTGAAGCTTGATCGTGTAGATGTTTTCGCTCGAAAGCATGCGCCGGATGCCGATGCTGATGGCGACTGCGATGATCATCGGCACGACAATTCCGTAGTCCAATGTCATCTCAAAGATCATGGTCACCGCTGTCATGGCAGCGCCTGTTCCTCCACCGACCATGGCGGCCATGCCGACCATTGCGAAAGCAGGAACGCTCACGGCCGCTCCGGGAAACACCGTTTGCGCCAGCGCACCGAACGCGCCGCCCAGTGTGGCTCCCATGAAAAGCGAAGGCGAGAAAATGCCGCCGGACGAGCCCGAACCGAGACTGAGCGAAGTTGCGGCCAATTTGGCCACGAAAAGCAGAGCAAGAAATGGCGCTGCGTTGAGAGCACTCAACAGAATGTCCTGAATTGTCGAATAGCCTACTCCCTCGATGCGATAGTGACCGGAGAAGCGCAGGAAAGCGTACATCATCACGCCCACAATGCTCATACCGATAGCGTGGCGCAGATAAAGATTCTTGATACGCTCGAATTGTTCCTCGGCATAATGAAGGCCGCGGATGAAGCCGGTAGCGCCAATTCCGGAGAGCACACCCAATATCGCGTAGAGTGCAAGGACGAAGATGCCGGATACGTGATTTGAAAGTGTTCCAACAGGAGGCACGTTGAAGGCCGCTCGCGGGCCGAAGAAAATGCGGCCAATGAATGTCGCGGTTCCGGTGGCCAGCGCGACAGGAAGAAAGGTCCGCGTACTGACTTCGGGCATCATCAACTCGATCGCGAAAATCACTCCGCCGATCGGCGTGTTGAATGTTGCGGCGATACCGGCGCCGGCGCCTGCAGCCACAAGCGTAATGCGCTGCCAGGATTCGAGACGTATCAGGCTGCCGAGGCTCGATCCAAGAGATGCGCCTATCTGTATGATAGGCCCTTCGCGGCCGACGGCCGAACCGCTGCCGATGGCCAGCGCGGACGCTAGCGACTTGACGACGGCGACAACCGGGCGAATACGGCCTTCGTTGTAGAAGATCGCGTCCATGACTTCCGGAACGCCATGTCCCCGAGCTTCGGGCGCGAAAGTCTTGACCAGAAATATGACGCCCATCCCGCCGATGACGGGGACAAGGATCACCCATGCACCCCAAGGCGATGCCGGCGTGTGGATATTGGCGTCATAAAGTGCCGAGAAATGGCCGAAAAAAAATAGGTTGTGAACCGCGGCAATGAGCGCGCGAAAGAAGATGGCGCCGAAGCCCGTGATCACGCCCACAAATATCGCTATCAGCGAGAACACAAACAGGTTCACCGATCGCTCGGGAGCGGCAGACGCCATTGTATCGCTCATTACGAGGTCATCTCCACGAAGAGAACAGAGTCACGCTGCCGCTCCTGCCACATATCAAAAGCCCGAACAACTCGCTCCCTATCGTTCCTCAACGCGGGCCGATGAAGCGTTGGACGCGGCGGCTTGTTTACAGATCGGATTGCAACAGCGCCCAAGCCCGTGTTTAGGAGCCGCTGCTCTATCCTGCTGAGCTACGGGGTCGCGCAATCCGAAATTGCCTTATGTCAAGCGCGCGGGCAAGAAAGCTATTGCGGTCGCCCATCGATCCAGAGCCAGCGCGAGCGGTTGAAGCCGCGCAAATTCGGAATCCAGCCTTTCACATAGGGTTTCACGATGTCCTCGGTGACGAGGAAGTAGCACGGCAGCCACGCGTAGTCGTTCAGCGCCAATTGTTCCGCATCGCGCATCAACGCGCCGCGCTTTTTCAGATCCACGGTTTGTTGCGCCGAGTCGAGCAAGGCATCGTATTTCGCGTTGGCGTATTGCCCGTAATTGTTGGCGCTGCCGGCGCGCAGCAGATCGAGGAAATTGCTCGCGTCGTTGAAATCGCCGATCCAGGCCGCGTTTGCGATGTCGAAATCGTGTTCCTGGATGCGGACGTAGTGCACCTGTAACTCTTCGCAGGAAATTGCCACGTCGATATAGATCTGAGCCAGCATCTGCTGCAGCAGTGCTCCTGCGCGGCGTTGGTCTGGGTTCGTCGAAGTCGCGAACGTCAGCGCAAGATGGTGTTTGGGGCCGTAGCCCATTTGCTGCATCAGCCACCGCGCTTTCGCGATGCGTGACGCGTAGGGCGTTTTCGCGAAATCAAGCCGCGCATCGTTGGGATAGTTCGCGGTGCCCGGCGGCACCATGTTGTATGCTGGCGTTTCGCCGATGCGGCGAACTTTATAGACAGTTGCCTCGCGATTGTAGGCGAGGTTGATCGCCTCGCGCATGTGCCGCTCGTCGAACGGCTTTCGCTTGAAATTGAAGATGATGTAGTCGGTGGCGAAATAGGGAACGCTGCGAATGTCGTGGGGGACGTTTCGCTTCATCCAGTCGATCGCGAGTGCTGGATAAGGATTCTGCTGATCCAACTGTCCGCCGCGAAATTCCAGGAGGGCAGCCTGGGTGTCGGTGGTATCGAAATAACGCACGACCGGAATGCGCACGTGCGCGGCATCGTAAAAGCGCCGGTTCTTCACCAGCGTCACGTGATCGTTCGGAATCCACTCTTGCACTTTATAAGGGCCGTTCGAGACGTAGTTGCGCGGCTTCGACCAGCTGTTGCCGAGTTTTAGCAACATGTGACGTGGCACCGGATACGCTGTCTGATGCGTGAGCAGTTCCGGCAAGTAATTGGCAGGATGCTCGAGATGCACAACGAACGTTCGGTCGTCTGGGGTTGCGATGCCAAGTGCAGCGGGTGGCAACTTGCCATCGCTGATCGCGCGCGCATTCTTCACGACCCACATGTTGTAGGCATAAGGGGCCGCCGTTTTGGGATCGAGCAGGCGTTTCCAAGCCCACGAAAAGTCATGTGATGTGACCGGCACTCCGTCGGACCACACCGCGCCTTTTCGCAAATGAAACGTCCATGTCTTGCCGTCCTGCGAAATCTCCCAGCGCGTTGCCGCGCCCGCAATAGGGTTCGCGGACGGGCCATCGGTAACAAGACCAACCAGCAGATCTCCGACGATGTTGGATTCCCACTGACCGTCAATGAAATGGGGGTCGAGACTTTTGGGCTCGCCGCCATTGCCGCGATTGAGATAGATGCCGTCTTCATGCGAGGGCGAGCAGGCGGCGAGCCATGCCGTGCAAGCAAGCCCCACGGCGAGACGAATGACGAAAGGAAGAAACCGTCCTAGGCGCCGGCGATAGCGCGATCGACCCACATATAGCGTGTCCGATTGATAGTCACGCCGTTGTCGATCCAGTTTTTCACCTGCTCGGAGACGATGGCCCGCGTTACGGCGTAGAAAACGGGTGCGAAGGCGGCATCGTCAAGCATTATCTGTTCGGCGCGTGCGAGAATCTGGCCGCGTTCGCCTTCATCGTCGGTCATATCCGACTGCGCGACCAGTGCATCGAACTTCGGATTTGAGTAGCGGCCGAGGTTCATGTCCTTGGAAGACGTCTGGCCCAAGAATAGAAAATCCTTGGCGTCGAGATAGTCTGCAACCCAGCCTGCCCAAGCGGCCATGAAGTCCTGCCGGCGCATTGCCGCGTAATGCACCTGCGAATCGGCCGGCACGAGATTCACGACGGCGCCGACTTGTTCCCACATGGACTGCAATGCGACAGCGATGAGGCGCGCGTCAGTCTCGTTCTGATAGGAGTAGTCGAACGTCAGCGCTTTGCCCGGACCGTAACCCGCTTCGGCAAGAAGCGCCTTTGCTTTAGCAACGCGGGCGGACATGGCGATTTGCCGGTATCTCAGTTGCGCGGTCCCAGAATAACCGGGCATCTCCGGCGGCACCAATGCATAAGCCGGTTTCTCGCCCGCGCTCATGACGCGACGCGCGATGATCTCGCGATCAATGAGCATCGACGCGGCCTGGCGCACGCGTGCATCATCGAACGGTTTGCGCGAGCAGTTGAACTGCACATATTGCGAGGCATAAATTGGCGCCAGTCGCAGCACATGCGGAAGGTTATCGCGCAACCAACCGATCTCCGACGATGGAACGCCCTTGGCAGTGTCGAATTCGCCGGCACGGAACCGCTTTAGCGCCGCCGCATAGTCAGACGTCGGATAGAAATTGACAGTCTCGATCTTCACATTCGCGGCGTCGTAGAAGTGGGAATTCTTCACCAACGTAATGCGGTCGTTCGGTATCCACTCTTTCAGGACGTAAGCGCCGTTTGTGGCGACGTGTTTCGGGTCGAGCCATGCGTCGCCGTATTTCTCGACGATGTGCTTAGGCACCGGCATTGATGTGTAGTGCGTCAGAAGCCGAGGCAGATACGGCACATCGAACTCAAAACGCATCTCCAGCGTCATCGGATCGATCGCGCGGACGCCCAGCGCCGTCACCGGCAATTTACCGCCGTTGACCGCTTGCGCGTTCTTTATCGGATAGAGGAGCGAGGCATATTGGGCTGCGGTCTTGGGATCCAGAATGCGACGGTAGGAGAAGACAAAATCGTCTGCCGTCACGGGGGTTCCGTCAGACCATTTGTGCTGACGCATTTTGAATGTGTAGGTGAGGCCATCTGCGCTTTTCGTGAAACTGAGCGCGGCGCCGAGCACAGGATCCGCCGCGGCGTCTTCGGTCATCAGGCCCATGAACATGTCGCCGACGATGTTGTTTTCCCAGTCGGTTTGAATCTTTTGCGGATCGAGCGTGTCGGGCTCCGCGCCGTTGCCGCGATTTAATGTCTTGTCGCCGGCCTGCGAGCGGCGGACGAGATCGGTGTTGCGGGCACCCAGCGTGAATGCAGCCGTGCCCACGACGGCAGCGGCAGCCACCGTTCCCATGAGCGCGCGCCGGCTAAACCCTTTGCGGGGTTGTGCCACGAAAACCCTCCTTAGCGCCTTTGCCCCGGCGCCCCCTCGCCTGACAACGGGCCGCCACTTATGATGCGGTGGGGCCGTGCCACCGCCTATTAAGCCAGAAGGGGATAAACGAGTTATGAATTCGCGCGTCTTAGCAGTAACCAGTGTCGCGTTTTTGGCCGCATTTTGCAGTGCCGGCAATGCCGCGTCGCGGGACGACGTTCTTGAGCAACTCGCCAAATGCGCCTCGGTCGCGGACAACACAGCGCGCCTTGTCTGCTACGATGCCATGTCACCGCATGTAAAAGATGCGCTGGCAACACCGCCCACCGCCCTCGATCACTCGCCGACCCAAGACGAGCAGAAGTCGTGGTTTGGATTCAATCTGGACAATCTGTTCGGCTCCGCGCCCGAACAACAGACGACGCCCGACAAATTTGGCAATGACAGGCTGCCCTCCACGGAGCAGAAAAAAGAGGCCGCGGAACAGGAAGTGGACAGCATCACCGCGGTTGTGACCGATTACTCATTCTCGCTGGATGGCCGATTTGTGGTATTCCTCGACAATGGCCAGGTGTGGCGTCAAATCCAAGGCGATACCGGTCAGGCGCACTTCAAACGCAGCGCGAAGGACAACACCGTCAGCATTCAACGGGGAATGTTTGGAAGCTACGATCTCAACATCAACGACGCGAACAAAACCTTTAAAGTCACGCGTGTGAAGTGAGGCCGTCGAATTCGGCAACATAATGTCCGACAGCAATTTCGATCAGTTGGGGCCGATATTGCTCGGCATCGGGATCGTCGATCAACTTCGATTTGAGGAAGTTAAGCTGCGCGCGGGTGTCGAGGGGCGACGGCAGGTCGCTCAACAATGAGGCATGTGACTTGCCGCGCTCGGCCTTCGGATCGGGCAGCGGAACGGCCGATAAAAGCGCTTTCGTGTAGGGATGTCGTGGGTCTTCGTAGATCGCGTGGCGATCGGCCAGTTCCACAATGCGGCCGAGATAGAGCACCATCACGCGATGCGCCACTTGCCGCACCACGGACAAATCGTGGCTAATAAAGATCATCGACATACCGAACTCGGCCTGAAGTTTGAGAATTAGATCGACGATCTGTGACTGGATGGAAACATCGAGCGCGCTAACGGCTTCGTCGCAGACAATAAGCTTCGGCCGCACGATCATCGCGCGGGCGATGCCGACCCGCTGGTTCTGCCCGCCTGAAAATTCGTGCGGATATCGATTGATCTGCGAAGGATCGAGACCGACGCGGCCCATCATCATGCGCACCTCCGACTGGACGCGCTCTCTCGATAGTTCCGGTTTCAACGACACCAAAGGCTCGGCGATGGACTCGCCGATCGTCATGCGCGGATCGAGACTCGCCAACGGATCCTGGAAAACGATCTGGAATTCCTTGCGCAGCTTACGCAATTCAAGCGGGTTAACGTCGCGCAGATCGCGGCCGCACCAGACAACATCACCGTCCGTGCGCTCGACAAGCTTCATGACGGCGCGCGCAAGTGTCGATTTTCCGCAGCCGGATTCGCCCACAATGCCGAGCGTTTCTCCCTGGCGTAGAGTGAAGCTCACGCCATCCACCGCGCGCAACGATTTGATCTTGGCGAAAGGAAAGCCGCCCATGCGAATGGGGAAGTGGACTTTGAGATCTTCGACATCGAGCAATTGCTTTTCGGCCCCGATCGTCGACAACGGCTTTAACGATTCATGCCCGATGCGCGCCGGCCGGTCGATGCGCGGCATCGCGTCGAGCAGTGCTTTGGTATAGTCGTGTTCTGGCTTGTAGAAGACCTTGTCGACAGAACCGACTTCAACGATTCGGCCTTCGCGCATTACCTGCACGCGATCCGACACACTCGCAATCACGCCCATATCGTGAGAAATCATCACGACGGCGGTTTTCAACTCCTGCTCGAGATCGCGCATGATGTCGAGGATTTGCGCTTGCACCGTAACGTCCAGCGCCGTAGTCGGCTCGTCGGCGATCAGCAGATCGGGACCGCAGATCGTCGCCATGGCAATCATGACACGCTGGCGCATGCCGCCGGAAAGCTCATGCGGATATTGCTGCATGCGCTTTCTGGCTTCCGGAATACGCACGAGATCGAGAATTTCAAGACAACGCTTCTCCGCTTCCGCGTAAGGCACCGTATGATGCGTGCGGAGTGCCTCGATAACTTGCGAGCCCACAGTCAGATGCGGCGTGAGCGCAGTGAGGGGGTCCTGGAATATCATCGTGATCTTCGCGCCACGAATCTGATTGAGCTGGCGCTCGGGAAGGCCGAGGATTTCCTCACCGCGATATTTCACGCTTCCGGTTGCGCGACCGTTCGACGTGAGGAGCCCGAGCGCGCCGAGGAAGAGCTGGCTTTTGCCCGACCCGGACTCGCCGACGACACCAAGGCATTCGCCTTCACACACGGTGAGACTGATGTCCTTTACGGCGTGAACTTCGCCGTCCGGGGTGTCGAAGCGCACATCGAGATTGCAGATTTCGAGAATAGGCTTTGCGGCAGCCATATCAGCGATCCTTCGGATCGAGCGCGTCGCGTAAACCGTCGCCGATGAAGTTGAAGCAGAATAGCGTGATCGCCATGATCGCTGCGGGGAAAATCAGCATCCAGGGCGCGGTTTCCAGATGTGCAGCGCCGTCGGAAATCAACACGCCCCATGATGTCAGCGGCTCCCGAATTCCAAGGCCGAGAACCGACCGGAAACTCTCTGACAGGATTACAGTGGGGCTTGTGAGAGTCACATAAACGACGACGGGGCCCAGAATGTTGGGACCGATGTGCTGGCGAATAGTCTTGAGCGGACTGAGGCCTGCTGCCCGTGCCGCTTCGACGAATTCCTTTTCCTTGATGGAAAGCGTTTGACCGCGAACGATACGTGCCATCGTCAGCCATTCGACAGCGCCAATAGCCACGAATAGCAGAAAGAAATTCTGGTTGAACACTACCATCAGGATGATGACGAGGAAAATATAAGGCAGAGAGTAGAGGACATCGACAAAGCGCATCATCAATTCGTCGAGCTTGCCGCCGATGAAACCTGCGATGGCGCCATAACCGACGCCGATGAGAAGGCTGACCAATGTCGCAACGAGCCCGACCGCCAGCGAAATACGTGCGCCATAAAGGACGCGGATGAACAGATCCCGGCCGTTCTGTTCCGTGCCGAAGATGTGATAACCTCCGGCAAAGCAGCTCACGCTCCGATCAGGCCACCAGCCCGGCGCGCAAAGGATGTTGCTGTAGTCGATCTGTTGGTAGGAATAGGGCCAGACCATCGGCACGAAGATGGCCACGAGCGCAATGGTTGTCAGCAACACCACGCTCACAACAGCGGCGCGATTGCGCATCATGCGCCGGCGAGCATCTACCCAGAGGCTGCGGCCCTTGACATCGAGCGCACGCTCGATGGTTTCCGTGTTGCGGCTTGTCAGCCCGGCGGCGCTCACTGAAACCTCACGCGCGGGTCCATCGCGGCATACAGAATGTCAGCGATCAGATTCAGGACGATAACGAACGCGGCGTAGTAGATAACGACGCCCATCACCAGCGTGTAATCGCGGTTGATCGCACCCTCCACGAAATAGCGGCCTATGCCCGGGATGCCGAAGATCGTTTCAACGATCAGCGAACCGGTAAGAAGACCCGCAATCGCTGGGCCGAGATAGCTGACCACCGGCAGCAGAGCCTCGCGCAACGCATGGCGGTAGACCACGACATAGTTCGGCAAGCCTTTGGCGCGCGCGGTGCGCACATAATTGGAGCGCAACACTTCCACCATGCTGCCGCGCACAAGGCGCGCGATGATGGCGATCTGTGGCAGCGCGAGAACAATCACGGGCAGGATCATATTCTGCAGCGCGCCGCCGTTCCATCCGCCGGCCGGAAGGAAGATGTCGATGCCGAAGAGATGCAATCCGTATATGCCGAATACCAGCGCTAGTATCGGTGCCGTCACGAACGAGGGCACTGTGATGCCGATCATCGCCAGGCCCATCACGCCATGATCGACGACATCGTTTTGATTGAGCGCGGCGATGGTCCCAAGCGTGATCCCGAACACGATGGAGAGGATGATGGCGCTGAAACCCAGCTTTGCGCTCACCGGCAATCCGTCGGCGATCAGCTCGTTGACGGAGAAATCATGGTTCTTGAACGAGGGGCCTAGATCGCCATGCGCGAGATTGGCCATGTAAAGGCCGTACTGTTTCCAGATCGGCTGGTCGAGATGATATGCGGCCTTGATGTTGTTCTCGATTTCCGGTGGCAGATGGCGTTGCGCATCGAACGGGCCGCCCGGCGCAATCCGCATCATGAAGAAAACAAGCGTGATGATGATCAACAGCGTCGGGATCGCGCCCAGAATGCGCTTGATCGCATATGACAACATGGGCGTGCCCAATCCCCGCGTCGCGAGGCCGGTCCCGCCGCCTTATCAAGGCGTTAGGGTGCGCGGGACTCGCAGAAAACGCGCCATAGTCGGGCCAAATGCTTCCCTAAGCGTTAACCAAAGGCAGGTTCCACACCGGCATTCCCGGTTTTTCAGCCTGCTGAGGGCAGTCGCAGTCCGGGTTCCAGCAAGCCTTCGAAGCCGCGCGCGCGGACGATGCTCTGAACGGCGGCGATGGCTGGCGCAAAGTAGCGGTCTTGGTCAAAGCGCGCTGCCTCTGCCCGGATGGTTGCGTGGACTTTCTCGAGCGCGGGCGAGGTTTTCATCGGCCGGTGGAATTCGATGCCTTCGGCGCCGGCGAGAAGTTCGACCGCAAGAATGTTCGCGGTGTTCGCATTCATCTCCTCCAGACGGCGCGCGGCGAACGTTGCCATCGACACGAAGTCTTCTTGATTGGCGGAGGTTGGCAGCGAATCTACACTCGCCGGATGGGCGAGAGATTTATTTTCCGATGCCAACGCCGCGGCCGTGACATGCGCGATCATGAACCCGGAATTGACGCCGCTTTCGGAAACAAGAAATGGTGGCAAGCCGGATAGCGTTGAATCGATCAGCAATGCGATGCGCCGTTCCGACAACGCGCCGATCTCCGAGATCGCAATGGCGAGCGCATCCGATGCGATGGCAATCGGCTCGGCATGGAAGTTGCCGCCGGACAAAACATCGCCACCGTCGAAGATGAGCGGATTGTCGGTGGCCGCATTGGCTTCAATCTCGAAAGTTTTGGCAACCGTCCGGATCATGTCGAGGCACGGCCCCAGCACCTGCGGCTGACAGCGGATGGAATAGGGATCCTGCACGCGGTCGTCGCTTTCGAGATGCGAAGTGCGAATAACGCTGCCTTTCATCAATGCGCGCAATGCGGCGGCGGATTCGATCTGTCCGGGTTGTCCGCGCACCTCGTGAATGCGTGCATCGAACGGTGTATCGCTGCCTTTGATTGCATCGGTCGAGAGCGCGCCGGCAACGAACGCCGCCTCCAGATTGGCTTCGGCGCCGAACAGTCCGAGCAGCGCCAGCGCTGTCGAGACTTGTGTGCCGTTGAGGAGAGCGAGACCCTCTTTCGCCTCCAGTTCAATCGGCGTCAGTCCGGCGCGATTCAACGCATCCGCGCCGCTCAACCGTTCGCCTTTCACGCGCGCGAAGCCTTCGCCGATCAACACACACGACATATGCGCGAGCGGCGCCAGGTCGCCAGAGGCGCCGACCGATCCTTTTTCTGGAATCTCCGGCAGCACATTCTTGTTGAAAAGATCGAGCAGACGCTCGACGACAACGCGGCGCACGCCAGAGTGGCCGCGCGCGAGGCTTCCGATCTTGAGCGCGATGACGAGGCGCAGAGCCGCATCGCTCAACGGCTCGCCAACACCTGTTGCGTGGCTCAATACGAGATTGCGTTGCAGCCTTTTCAAATCGGCTTCGGGGATGCGTGTCTGCGCGAGTTTTCCGAAACCCGTGTTGACGCCGTAGATCGCTTCGCCCGATGCGAGCGCGGTCTCCAGTGTGGCGCGCGAGCGTTCGACTGCGCCCCAAGCGTCATTCGCGAGCACGAGTTTATCAGCCCGACCTTCCGCGATGGCGCGCCACAACGAAAGCTTGGTTTTCCCCGGGTGCAGGGTGAAGTCGGTCATGTCGACGAATCCCAATGACGGCGTGGTTTTGGCCTTCCCGCCGCCTGGCCGCAAGGGCAAGCGCGCCGGGCCATCTTGACGGACCAGGTCTGGCAACGAGAGTGCAGATCAACCGATATTCCTGAAAGGAAAAACCATGAGCATGCCCAAAGTCCTGCAAGGGCGCTTGCGCATTCCCGTGATCGGCTCGCCGCTGTTCATTGTGTCGGGGCCCGAGCTGGTGATCGCGCAGTGCAAGGCGGGCATCGTCGGCTCCTTCCCGGCATTGAACGCGCGGCCGGAGCCTGTGCTGGAAGAATGGATCGTCCGCATCAAGACTGAGCTTGCCGCGTGGGAGACGGAAACTGGCAAGAAGGCGGCGCCGTTCGCAGTGAACCAGATATGCCATTCGTCAAACGACCGGCTGCCGCACGACATCGAAGTCTGCAAGCGCCAGGAAGTGCCGATCATCATCACGTCGCTGCGCGCGCCGAAGGAAGTGGTGGAGGCAACCCACTCCTATGGCGGTATCGTGCTGCACGACATCATCAACATCCGTCACGCGAAGAAAGCGATAGAAGAAGGTGTGGACGGACTCATTCCCGTATGCGCCGGCGCCGGTGGACATGCCGGCGTGTTATCGCCTTTCGCGTTGGTTGCAGAATTGCGCACGTTCTTCAAAGGCACGATCGCGCTTTCAGGTTCTATCGCGAATGGACGGTCGGTTCTCGCCGCGCAGGCACTCGGTGCCGATCTTGCTTACATGGGCACGAGATTCATCGCGACGAAGGAAGCGAACGCACCGGCTGCTTACAAGGAAGCGCTGATCGCAGCGGCGAGCGGCGGTGAGATCATCTACTCCAACCTTTTCACCGGCGTACACGGAAATTATTTGCGCTCTTCGGTTCAAGCGGCGGGGCTTGATCCAGACAATCTTCCAATGTCCGACAAGTCTGCGATGAATTTCGGCTCTGGCGGCAACACCAAGCAGAAAGCATGGCGCGATATCTGGGGTGCTGGGCAGGGCGTGGGCCAGATTGGCGACGCACCTACGGTTCAGGAATTGGTGGACCGGCTGGCGGCCGAATATTCGGAAGCGAAACAGGCGCTTGCAGCCTAAGCGCGGGCAGCCGATATTCGCGTACCGATAATCCAGCCAAACGCTTGATTTTGTTGGGGCCGGACCCTAGTTTCCGGCCCCTTCGCTTATCCGCCGTCCACTCTCTTATATATGGGAGCCGCGGCGCGGGTTTCGCGGGCCTGTGCAGTTGTAGCTCAGCTGGTTAGAGCGCCGGATTGTGGATCCGGAGGTCGGTGGTTCGAGCCCACCCAACTGTACCATTCCAATTCTCCCCAAACTCGATCGGTGCCTACTTAAGCGGAATCGGCTGGAAGTGCGCGCAATTTCGCGATGCTCGGTTCTCCGTCAGAGCCGCAGAGACACACCATCAGGCAAAATTCGATGAGTCCGGCGGTCAGTCTCTATCCGCCGTGTGGCGACCTACACTCGCCACAACAACTGTAGGGTTCGGTTTGCGCGCACGCATTCGCACTATCTCGAACCTTGCTCTCACCGCTTTCGAATAGGGGAAAATACAGGATAGGAATTTGCTTTTGGGCAGGGCGATCCTGCAATCGCTCCGAAACGCCAACTGCCTCAGGCATTTGCAAGATGCAGGACCGTGTCGAATGCCTGTTCGTAACAGGGAACGGTTTGGTCGGTAACAGGAAAGGATATGTTGGTAACAGGGAACGAGACTGCTTCGTCTCCTGTATTTCGCGCGCTCGGCAAGGCGCGGCAATCGGTCGGGCAGCCGATGCCTGCAAGTAACCTACGAAGATCGATCAGCCTTCGTCGCGAGATAGCTCTGTTGTTCGCGCCAGGAAAGCGGCAGGTCGGATTGCAGTAAATGGGTAAGGCGAA
>DASZML010000023.1:0-3259 GCA_035551875.1 Rhizomicrobium sp. | reverse complement strand
CTCGCCGAAAGCGAATATCTCGCGGGCAGCGAGTATACCATCGCCGATATGGCGGTATGGCCGTGGTATGGCGGCCTCGTGAAAGGCGCGCTCTATGGCGCGGGCGAATTTTTGAGCGTGCAGGACTACAAAAACGTACTGCGCTGGACGAACAAAATAAACGAGCGACCCGCCGTGAAGCGCGGGCAGATGGTCAATCGCCCGTTTGGTGAGCCGAGCGGGCAATTGCTTGAGCGCCACGACGCAAGCGATTTCGATACCAAGACGATGGACAAGCTGCAGCCTAAGCAAGCCTAAAGCCGGACAAACACCTGTCAGAATTGGAAGTTTCAGAGCCGACAGAGATTTTCTCTGTCGGCTCTTGAAGTTTTATCATACATGTGTGAGTTATTTCTTACACGTGTCTGATGGAGCTGTTTTTTGGCGTTGACGGGAGACAAGTTGCTCGCAGCCCTAGCGGCGCTCGCCAATCCGCATCGTTTGCGGATCGTAGCGGCGCTGACGAAAGGTGGGCGCAACTATGTCAGCCAGTTGGCGCGCGAAGTCGGCATCAGTCGGCCATTGCTGCATCTACACCTGCAAAAGCTGGAAGAGGCCGGGCTTGTGACCAGCAAGCTCGAACTCTCCAGCGATGGAAAAGCACTGAACTATTTCGAAGTCGTGAAATTCGATTTCGAGATCACGCCGCAGGCCATCGCACAGGCCGTCAAAACGCTCACCGATTCTGGAAAGTGAAAGGAAACATCATGTCTCCCACCATCTATTTCATCAGCATGGGCGCAGTGCTCGGAACGATCATCCTTGTATTCGGCATCCGCTTTCTGCAGGCATCAGCCGTGGCGGGCGCCGACGCCGCGCACACCGACGCCTATCGAAAGCTCGCCACTGACGCGGTGACGGCACAAGCCGGCAATGCGGCGACGTTGTCCGCCATCCAGAGCGAACTCACCGAACTCAAGACGCGGATGACGAGCGTCGAGAAAATCCTCAAGGCTGTTGAGTAATGGCCGCGCTTGCGCCCATTCGCGCGGCCGCAGGCAAAATCGCGCTGTGGCGGATTTATTTGCTGCGCCTAGTTTATCTCATCATGGCCGGCGGCATGGGTTCGATTGTCGTGCCAGCTTTCCTGCATCACAAGCCATGGGAGTTCACCCACGGCGTCATGAACGCGATGCTGCTTGCGATGGTATTGCTGGCGCTTCTCGGCCTGCGTTATCCGCTGAAGATGCTGCCGCTGCTGTTCTGGGAATTGGCTTGGAAGGTGATCTGGCTCGGCACGATTGCGTATCCCGCATGGCGCGATGGCACGATAACGCCGGACATCCAGGCGAACATTTTCCCCTGCGCGCTGGTGGCGATCCTGCTGGTCGTCATACCGTGGGATTATGTCTGGGCGAATTACGTCACCGCGCGCGGCGACCGGCTGCGCTGACTTAGGCCTTGTCGATCTCGCCGCCGGATTCGACCCAATCCTTGAATCCGCCGAGATTGAAGACGTTGGCGTAGCCGAGACCTTTCAGGGCCTTGCCGCTCAATGCGGAGCGTCCGCCGGACGCACAGTAAACGATGACTGTTTTATCAGGCGACAGATGAGCGTCGTGATAGGGCGATGCGGGATCGGCGCGGAATTCGAGCATGCCGCGCGAGATGTTGAGCGCGCCCTTCACCTTGCCGCTCGCCGCCACTTCCGGCGCATCGCGCACATCGATCACGATCGTGTTGCCTTTGGCCTGAAGCGCCTGGGCGTCCTTCGGCGAAATGCGCGGCACCTGCGCGTTCGCTTCGTCCATCATCTGCTTTACGTTCGTCATAGGCCCTCGATATGTATGTTAGCGCTCCACACACATAGCGATGCCCATCCCGCCGCCAATGCACAAAGTCGCAAGTCCCTTATGCGCCTCGCGCTTGCCCATCTCGTAGAGCAACGTCGTAAGCACCCGCGCGCCCGATGCGCCGATGGGATGACCGATGGCGATCGCGCCGCCGTTGACGTTCACTTTGTTCGTGTCCCAGCCCATGTCCTTGTTCACGGCGCAGGCTTGCGCCGCGAAAGCTTCGTTGGCTTCGACGAGATCCAGCTGATCGGCTTTCCAACCGGCGCGCTCCAGCGCCTTGCGCGAAGCCGGAATGGGACCGGAGCCCATCAATGCAGGATCGACGCCCACCGTCGCCCATGACGCGATGCGAGCCAGCGGCTTCAATCCGCGCGTCTGCGCATCCTTCGCCGTCATCAGAACAACCGCGGCCGCCCCATCGTTGATGCCACTCGCGTTGGCGGCTGTGACGGTTCCGTTCTTGTCAAAGGCTGGCTTCAAACCATTGATGCCTTCAAACGTCACGCCATCGCGGATGAATTCGTCGGTGTCTACGATCGTGTCGCCCTTGCGGCCTTTGATCGTCACCGGCGTTATCTCGTCCTTGAACTTGCCAGCCTTGCGCGCGGCTTCGGCTTTGTTCTGCGAAGCAACGGCGAACTTGTCCTGCATCTCGCGCGTGATCTGCCATTCGCGCGCGACGTTTTCCGCCGTGACGCCCATGTGATAACCGTGGAACGCGTCGATCAGACCGTCCTTCAGCATCGTGTCGGTGAATTCGAGCGCGCCCATCTTCTGGCCCGCGCGCAGATACGCGGCATGTGGCGCCTGGCTCATCGATTCCTGGCCGCCTGCAACAACGATCTTCGCATCGCCATTCAGGATCGCCTGATAGCCGAGCGCCACCGCGCGCAGACCCGAACCGCACAATTGGTTCACCAGCCAGGCGGGCGTTTCAAAGGGAATGCCCGCCGCCATCGACGCTTGCCGTCCAGGGTTCTGTCCCTGATTGGCGGTGAGAATCTGTCCCAGGATGGTTTCGGAAACGTCCTTGCCATCGACATGTGCACGATCCAGCGCAGCTTTGATCGCAACCTTGCCTAGGTCGTGCGCGGGCACATTCGCGAAAGCGCCGTTGAAAGAACCCACCGGCGTGCGCGCGGCGGAAACGATGACGACATCTTCCATGGAGAACCTCACCTGAGATTTTTTGTTGTGTGCGGCGCGGAAAATGCCGCGAATGCGAGGAAGCGTAAACCGGCTAGAAAAATATAACAATTTCAGTATCTTACTCTCTATCCTCGTTGATGCAGTGCAAATAAAACGGGCAATTTGCACTGGACAGGCTGGAGAATGTGGGCTGTGCTAGGCCCAATACGCGCGGCAAAACGCGCTGGGGAACGCCGTTCAAGCATAGGTTGGTCGTGAGCGAAGAAAAGACAGGC
>DASZML010000022.1:0-11955 GCA_035551875.1 Rhizomicrobium sp. | reverse complement strand
GCTATCCGATCTGGTTGTCTTCGGACCGCTGAAAGCCGACGACAAACCCGGTTTGGGGGAGGCATTTGAAGCTGCTCTTCTGGAAACCGGCCGGCCTGTCATTCTCACAGGGCAATCGCCGCCAAAGAATTTCGCGCAACGTGTTGCAATTGGTTGGGACGGATCAAGCGCATGCGCGAAAGCGCTTCTTGCCGCAATGCCTTATCTGGCGCGCGCACAGCACATCCAACTTCTCGCCATCCGAAAACCTAATACGACGTGTGAATCCTGTGACGAAGCGGCCGAATATCTTCGCATGCACGGATTGAACTATGCCGAACGCCAGATTGACGCGGGGAACCGCCCGGTAGGCGAAGTTCTTCTGGAAGCAGCATCTGAAGGTGGCGCGGATTTGCTGGTTCTTGGTGGCTACGGCCACAGCCGTCTGTTGCAGATGTTTGCCGGTGGCGTAACCAAGCATGTTGTCGCACATGCGACTCTGCCGTTATTTCTGGTTCACTAAGAGAAAAACCAGAACCGCACGCAAACGGTGATCAGCACAATCGCCAAAGCTACACGAACCGCGGTATCAGATGCGCGAGCGGCAACTATGCTCATGATGATGATCGCCGGGATGGAGCCGACGAGCAGCGACTCCAAAACGTGCCAATTGATCGTGCTAAGGATGGTATGGCCCAGACCGGCTGTAAGCGTTAGCGGCACGGCATGGGCGATGTCGGAACCGACAATGCGGCGCGGCTCCATCTTTGGATAGAGAAATACTAACGCCGTAACGCCGATAGCGCCGGCACCAACTGACGACAATGACACGAGCACGCCCAGTATTGCGCCAGTGAGAACTGTTAGTCTGCGGACGAGCTCGGGATTCATTTCCGGAACGTGGTCGCTGTACCATTGCATCAAGGGCTTGCGAAGCACGAGCGTGATGGCTGTGAAGAGAAGCGCGAATCCGAGCACGCGCGTGATCAGAAGCTGAGACGCTTTGCTGTCGATCTTCAGATAGTAGAGCGCGCCGATCGTGAGTGCCGTTGCCGGAACACTGCCCATCGCGAGGCGACCCACCACCCGCCAATCGACCGTCCTGTTGTAGCTGTGGACGATCGAGCCGCCCGTCTTGGTGATCGACGCGTAGAGCAGGTCAGTACCGACCGCCGTGCCCGGATGCATGCCGAACAAGAGGATCAGGATCGGCGTCATGAGCGCGCCGCCACCCACGCCGGTCATGCCCACGAGACCTCCCACAAGCATGCCGGAGAGGACATATAGGGGGTCCAAATGAGCTAGAAAATTCAACATACAAGTTCCACACAATATTATTGCTATTCAAGAATAACTACAGTCGAAACATGTTATCTGGAGGCACATGGGGACGCAATAGAATTGAACAGCCCAAAATTTAGTGGAGTTTGCGAAGGATGATGCTGCCCGCAGTATAGCCGGCACCGAACGAGCAGAGATGGCCCAGATCGCCTGCCTTTAGATCGTCACTAAACCTGTGGAAGGCGACCAGCGAGCCTGCCGAACTTGTGTTGCCGTATTCTTCCAGCACATTGGGCGCTTCTTCCGGCGTTGGCTCATGGCCCAGCACCTTCGTTGCGATCAAGCGGTTCATGTTGATGTTCGCCTGATGCAGCCAAAGGCGCTTGAGTTGTGACGGCGCGATCTTCTGTTCCTTCAGATGCTCCTGCATGAAGTCCGCGACCATCGGCACAACTTCCTTGAATACCTTGCGGCCCTTTTGGGTGATCAGTTTGTCGTCGTTGAACTGCGTCGACGGATCGAAGCGGTTCATAGAGCCGAAATCGTTGCGGATGTTGTTCGAATAGACCGACTTCAGTTTTGTGCTGACCATTTCCCATGAGTTCGGGCCCTTGGCTTTGCGGGCCGGCTCCAGAACGCACGCGGTCGCGGCGTCGCCGAAAATGAAATGCGTCTCGCGATCGCGCAAATTGAGATGCATCGTGTTGATTTCGGGATTGACGCAAAGGATTGCGCGTGCGTGACCTTGCGCCACCATGTCGGCTGCCGATTGCAAGCCGAAGGTCGCCGATGAGCAACCGGCGAGCATATCGAATCCAAAGCCCTGAATGCCGAGCGCGTTTTGGATCTCGATCGCGATCTGTGGATAGGGCCGCTGGAAGATCGATGCTGCGCAAACCACGCCATCGATATCGCTTGGCACGCGATGTGCCGCTTTCAGCGCTTGCTTCGCGGCGCTCAATCCCATTTCAGCGGAAATCGCGGTGGACTCGATGGGGCGTTCTTCCATCTGGGGGCACATGACATCCGGATCGAGCATCCCGTTCTTGGAGACGACATGGCGGTTGCGGATGCCTGATGCTTTGTAGATGAATTCATCGCTCGACTTGAGCTGCGGCTGCATCCGGCCTGCGTCGATGTCGTCCGAGTGTTTGTCGTTATGCTGGCGGACGTATTCGTTATACGCCTCAACCAACTCATCATTGGTGATGCGGTCGGGCGGCACGTAGAGCCCCGTCCCGCTGATTGCGATACCTGCCAAGAGCGCCCCGAAAACCTATATCTATCCGGCTTCTAGGCTGGCCGACCGAGGCGGCAAACGCAAGCAAAAGCCAGCGCGGCGTTGTCGCGTCGACGGCGTTAATGCAGCTTTTTCAGGATAACGCTTCCGGCCGAGTAGCCCGCGCCGAAGGAACAGAGCAGGCCGATGTCGCCCGTCTTCATATCCGCGCTGTGCTTGTGGAACGTGATGACGGAGCCGGCGGAAGATGTATTGGCATATTCCGCCAGAATGTTCGGTGCTTCGCCAGGATTGGGATCGCGGCCTAAGACCCGCCGCGCGATCAGGTCATTCATATTGATGTTTGCTTGATGCAGCCAAAGGCGTTTGATGTCCGACGGCGCGACGTGATTTTCCGAAAGGTGCGCGACGAGCATTTCCGCCACCATCGGCACGACTTCCTTGAACACCTTGCGGCCTTCCTGAACGAAGAGTTTGTCCCGCTGACCTTCTCCCTCGGGAGCGCTCCGGTTCAGGAATCCGAAATTGTTGCGGATGTTGTTGGAGAACTTCGTCTTGAGCTTGGTTGAAATAATTTGCCAGGCGTTCTTGCCCGTCGCGGTGTCGGCACGTTCTATGACGAACGCCGTTGCCACATCGCCGAAGATAAAATGACTGTCACGGTCGCGAAAGTTGAGATGGCCGGAACAAATTTCCGGATTGCAAACGAGAATGGCGCGCGCGTGCCCCGCGACGATCATGTCAGCAGCTGCTTGCAGAGCAAATGTCGCGGACGAGCATGCGACGTTCATGTCAAATGCGAAGCCTTCGATGCGGAGCGCTTCCTGCACTTCAATCGCCATCGCGGGGTAAGCGCGCTGCATATTGGATGCAGCGACCAGCACACCGTCGATATCCAGGGGCGTTCTGTTTGCAGCAGCAAGAGCATCGCGTGCCGCGGCGACGGCCATTTCTGCGAGAATGGAAATCTCTTCGTTACCGCGTTCTGGCAGCCGCGGGCACATGATCTCGGGATCGAGGATGCCCGCCTTGTCCATCACGTAACGATTGCCGATGCCGGACGCTTTCATCACGAACTCAGTCGAGGATTCGTTCAGGGGTGCGACCGTTCCATTCGCGATTGCATTTGCGTTCGCTGCGTTGAAGCGCTGGACATATTCGTTGAAAGAAGCAATCAGCTCGTCGTTTGAGATCGACGCGGCGGGCGTGAATAACCCCGATCCGCTCAAGGCCATCGCTGTCACGGGACGGCATATCCTTTGAAAATCGCGCGCGGAAGCTGGGGCAACTTTGCCGCAAAGGCAAGCATATTGGCGCGCGCGCGTGTTGCCGTTATGGAAGCGCTATGGTGCAGCGCGAAACAGCTTTGGTTCTCTTTTCCGGCGGTCAGGATTCGACCGCATGTCTTGCGTGGGCATTGAACCGCTTCGCGCGCGTGGAGACAGTCGGCTTCAATTACGGCCAACGGCATGCAGTGGAAATGAGCGCGCGACCGAAGATCCTGAAGGCGTTTCAATCTACGTTCCCGCAGTGGAAGATTAGGCTTGGTGAGGATCATGTTCTACCGATCGATACGCTGAAAGCCATCGGCGGCAGTGCGCTTACCGAGAACGTGAAGATTGAAATGGGCGCGAATGGATTGCCCACGACCTTTGTACCTGGCCGCAACATCGTGTTTCTCACGGCTGCTGCCGCACTCGCTTATCGGTGTGGCATCCGCGATCTCGTGGGCGGCATGTGCGAGACAGACTACTCTGGCTATCCCGACTGCCGCGCTGAGACGATCAAAGCGACCGCGAAGGCGATCAGCCTCGGCATGGATACGCATTTCGACATTCACACGCCGCTGATGCGCCTCGACAAAGCGCAGACATGGGCGCTGGCCGAACGGTTGGGTGGCAAACCGCTGGTCGAGTTGACGATCAAAGAAACCGTCACCTGCTATGAAGGCGATCAGAAGGCAAAACATGCCTGGGGGAGCGGCTGCGGTGAATGCCCCGCGTGCCAGCTGCGCGCGAAGGGCTACGCGAAATACATCGGCAAATGACTTACTCCGTCAAAGAGATCTACTACACACTGCAGGGCGAAGGCGCGCAGACCGGGCGCGCGGCTGTTTTCCTGCGCTTTGCTGGCTGCAATCTCTGGACGGGACTGGAACGCGATCGCGCGAAGGCCGTCTGCACATTCTGCGACACGGATTTCGTCGGCACCAATGGACCGGGCGGCGGGAAATTCGAAACCGCAGATGCCTTGGCCGCGGCGGTTGTTGCTCACTGGCCGATCGGGCAATTAGGCAAACCATATGTCGTTTGCACCGGGGGCGAGCCGTTGTTGCAGATCGATGCATCGCTCGTGTCCGCGCTGCACGCTCACGGCTTCGAGATCGGCGTTGAAACCAACGGCACGCAGGAAGCACCGGAAGGCCTGGACTGGATTTGTGTCAGTCCCAAAGCCAATGCGCCGCTGAAACTCACGCAGGGGAGCGAACTGAAACTGGTCTATCCGCAAAAGCTTGCGCGCCCGGAAAAGTTCATCGCTCTGGCGTTTGGCCATTTCTTCTTGCAACCGATGGATGGTCCGGACCGCGAAGCAAACACGCAAGCCGCTATCGCTTACTGCCGCGAACACCCGCAATGGCGGTTAAGCTTGCAAACGCACAAACTCATGGGAATTCCATAATCCCCGTTTTCACCGGCGCAGTCTCCCGCATCGTCGTCATTGCAATCAGACCGAGAACGATCGCACCTGCCATGTACCATGCAGGCGCCAGCGGATTTCCGGTGATTTTGATAATCCAGGTAATCATGAATTGCGTCGTTCCTCCGAACGCCGCGATAGAAATTGCGTAGATCATCGCTACGGCGCCGGCACGAATGCGCCGCGGGAGGGATTCAGTGACCGCTGTGAGCGTTGGGCCACCGCCGAGGCACTGCAATATCGAGAACAGCGCAGTTACGGCATACAAAGAGCTCAATGTCCGCAATCGCGAGATAAGAAGAAAACCGGGCAGCACGAGGAGCAGCAAGAGAACATATGGGATGATCATGACAGGCTTGCGGCCGAAGCGATCGGCTGCCCATCCGCTGACCAGATCGAAACTGACGGAAAAAACGCCGATCACGATCGTCGCGCCGAACGCTATGGTCGCGTTCATATGAAGTGTGTTGTTGGCGTACGTCGTCATATATTCGATGGCGTAGTTACAGACGGTTCCCGTCAAGAGCATCAACAGTCCAAGTATCACTATGCGCAGATAAGGCACGACGCTTGGCGCGGGCTCGGTGCTTCCCGCATGGAGCGTCTCTGGAAGGCTGCGCCGCACGATCAATCCGAACGGAACTATTGCCGCTCCGAGCAGAAACGCGATGCGCCATCCGTAGTTCGTGAGCATGGCCGGGCCCATCGTGTTGGCCAATAGTGTTCCGACAATTCCCGCGACCAGCACACCCAAATCCTGTGTGGCAGCCGAAATGGCACTGTAGAAACCGCGTTTCAGAGGCGGTGCAGCTTCGATCAAATAGGCGGTAGTCGGTCCAACTTCGCCGCCCAGCGCAAAACCTTGGAGTAGCCGGAACGCGATGAAGATTACGGGCGCCGCGATTCCGATAGATGCATACGATGGCGTGAAGGCCAGTCCCACGACGCCGAGACCCATCAGCGTGAAAGACAATATGATCGCAGGCTTACGCCCGACACGATCGGCCATTCGCCCGATGACGAAGCCGCCGACGGGGCGAGCGAAGAATCCAACCGCAAACGTCGCCAATGATGCGAGAAGGCTGATCGTCTTGTCCTTGGACGGAAACAGACAACTGCCGATTTGCGTCGCGAAAAATGCGTAACAGACGAAATCGTAGAACGAGAGCGCGTTGCCGACTGCGACGGCGGCAATCTGGCGGGCAGGAAGTCCCCTCGGCGCGGCATTATTCTGCGGCATTCGTGCTCACATGCTCGTCGATCATGGTTTGCACGACGGGATGAAAGTGTCCGCGATAGCGCGCCTGAACATCTGGGCGCGTCCAATCTTTTTCGGTGAGGCGTTTGCGGCAATCGCGCGCGCCACAGCTACAACTGGAATCGTCCCATGTGTATTCGGCTTCGTCGAAATTCCATGTTCCTTGATCGAGCGTGATTTCTTCGCTGACGGCAATGTTGCGGCGCGCTACGAGCGTGACTTCGTCGGCCAGCCATGCGTTGGGATCGCAGGAATGGTTCAGATTCTCATCAAGGCTTGGATCGGTATCGCTTTCTGGCAGCGCGAGATATGAGCCCTCTTGTGCCAACCATATAGAGCATTCGCGATACGCACCGCTCACAGTTTCCTCGGCGGTGATGTTCTCGCCACCGAATTCCATGAGCTTTTCACCGGCTGAGATAGGCGCGGTTGTGAACACGCCGTCGCCGTGGATTTTGGACGGACCGCCGGTAAGCTTCGGGTTTATCCAGCTGCGCGGCAGATATTCGCGCATCGGATCAGACGGACGCCACGCATTTGAGGCGCGGTTCGCTCTCTTTTGGCGTCTTGGTGTGCAGATCGTCGAGCAAGTCCTTCTTGATCGGCGCTGCCATCGGCTCGTCCCAAAGATTGCGCCATTGCATCGGATCGTTCTGCAGATCGTATAACTCGCCTTCAGTGCCTTCGTAGAGTGAGGACTTGCCGTAAGCCGTGACGATGTAATTGTCGCGATACAGCGTGCGCAACGAAATCGAAATCCCGTTGTGCTCGGAATCCCATTCGGTGAAGACGCTGTCGCGCTCATTGTCGTTGCTGGTGGGCAGGGCCGAGCCTTCCATCCATTCGCCCGGCGTGACACCCGCGATCTGGCAGAACGTCGGCGCGAAATCGACTTGGCCGACCGGCGCGTCGATCGTGGCGGCAGCAACGCCAGCGTTGGGCGCGGGCCGCCAGATCATCGGCAGATGCATCAGGCTCGTCACGTGATGCGGGCCTTTGAATAGCAATCCGAAGTCGCCCTGGAATTCGCCGTGATCGGTTGTGAACAGCACGTCCGTATCGTCATCCCAGCCGCGCGCCTTGATCGTGCCCATCACGCGCGCGATGGCTTCGTCGATCAGTTCGTTTTTCACGTGCGTGAGCGCATCGATCTCGCGCAGCTGATCGGTTGTGAGCGTCGCGGGCACAAAATCCGGCGGCGCTTCGTAGCAAGTCACACGCTCGCCAGCCCACCATTCGCGCCAATGCCGCGGTTTGCCGGATAAAATCTCGTCGATCTTTTCGCGGCTGCCCGGATAACCAGAAGGCACCGGAAGGTCTTGCCATTTGTGGCGGTGGATTTCTTCTTCCGGCGGATCCCACGGATGATGCGGATCGGGAAAGCTCATCCACACGAACCAATCTTCATTCGGATCGAGCGAATTGAGATACGCGACCGTGCGGTCCGCCACCCAATCGGTGTGATAAAGCGCGCGTGGACAGTTGTTGTGTTTGGTCTGGATGGCTTTCGTGTCGCCCAGCCCAAAGGAATTCTGCGCCATGTTTGGACCGAGCACCGGATAAAACTGGTCCATCACCTCCGGGTGGTTCTTCATTAGCCACCGCGGATAATGCAGCATTCCGCGCGAGCCATGCGCTGCGAGCTCCATGTGATCGAAACCGCGGTGCGGACCGAAGCGGTCTTCCATGCCCATGCGGTTCTCTTCGAACTGCAGCTGGAAATCCAGGAATGGTTCGAAATGCGCCTTGCCGATAAGCGCAGTGCGATAGTTCTTTTTATCTTTCAGTAGCCGCGCGACGGAGGGCGCATCGACTGGCAGCGGCACACCGTTCATCCAGACGCCATGCGTCGAAACATATTGCCCGGTGATCATCGTCGCGCGCGCAGGCATACAGACGACGTTCTGCGCGTGACAGCGTGTATAGTTGATGCCGGACTTCGCAAGGGCATCGATAGTTGGCGTGCGTGCGATCTTCTGGCCGTTCACGCCGATAGCATCGAAGCGCATCTGGTCCGTAGTGATGAAAAGGATTTTCCGCCCCATACGATGTTCCTTCAGAAGCGCGTGATGAGATCGTCGAGGTTGGGCCTCACACGTTCTTCGAGCGGCTCGACTGGTTTGCCGAAGTAGAGAAAGCCCGCGATGCGCTCACCGCTCTTCAAACCAAGACCGTCGCGCACCTTCGGATCGAACGCGCACCACTCGGTAAGCCAGTTACCGACGTAACCCATTGCATGTGCTGCAATCAGCATGTTCTGGCACACAGCGCCCGCGGACAACTCCTGTTCCCATGTCGGGATCGGGATGTTCTCGCGCACGCGGCTCACCACACCTACAATGACCGGCGCACGCTGGAAGCGATAGCGTTCCATCGCTACGCGTTCTTCGCTCGCTTTGGGATCGTCTTCCAGGGTGATCTTCGCCAGCAACTCACCCATGCGTTTGCGGCCATCGCCTTCGAAGACGATGAAGCGCCAGGGGAATAGCTTCTTGTGATCCGGCACGCGTGCGCCTGCGGTCAGGATGAGCCGCAGTTCCTCCGCCGACGGGCCAGGTCCGGTCATTGCCTTGGCAGAGCCGGAGCGGCGCGACAGCAGAAGATCGAGCGCCTGCGGCGCGGGGCGATTTAGGGCAGGGGCGTCGTTACGGTCCAAATTCAGGCCTGTTGTCATGGGAACGTCCGGCCCTACATATACATTGGCCAAGGGCGGGCCCATCGGGAATTTTATTAGGTTTTCCGCTACAATCGGCCGCGAGGAGCAAGCCATGTCTGTCCACGTCGAGAAAATCGCTCAGTGCGATCCGATCTGGTCTTCGCTGCGCGCGCAGGCCGAGGAGCTGACCCGTAAGGAGCCGGCGCTCGCCAGCCTCACGCATGCCACGATTTTGCAGCATGACCGGTTTGAAGACGCACTGTCATATCTACTGGCCACGAAGGTCGGCGGCGAGGGCGTGTCGCCCATGCTGTCGCGCGAGATCTTCGAAGAGGTCATGCGTGCCGATCCCGATATCGCTGCGGCGACGCGCGCAGATTTGTCGGCGACGTTCGACCGCGATCCGGCGTGCCATTCTCATTTACAGGCGTTTCTGTTCTTCAAAGGCTTTCAGTCCCTCCAATGTCATCGCGTGGCGCACTGGTTGATTAAGAACGGCCGGGATGCGCTCGCGTATTTTATCCAGAGCCGCGTGTCGGAGTTGTTCGCTGTCGACATTCATCCCTCCGCACAAATCGGTCGTGGCATTCTGATGGATCACGCGACAGGCATCGTGATCGGCGAGACGGCTATCGTCGAAGAAGACGTTTCGCTTCTGCATGGCGTGACGCTCGGCGGTACGGGCAAAGAGAATGGTGACCGCCATCCGAAGATCCGCCGCGGCGTGTTGCTGTCGGTAGGCGCGAAAGTCCTCGGCAATATCGAAGTCGGAGAGTATTCGCGTGTGGCGGCGGGTTCTGTTGTGCTGAAGGCCGTTCGTCCACATTCGACGGTTGCCGGCGTTCCCGCGAAGGAAGTCGGTTGTGCTGGTTGCGATCGTCCATCGCAGTCGATGGATCAGATGATCGACGACGAAGCCGGATTCTAGATCGCATCCAGCAGTTTGAAACTGAACAGCGCGGCCGCGACCAGCGGCTTGCGGAGCATCGCGCCCCCGGGAAATTTCTGCGACGGCACGCGCGCGATAACATCGAAGCGTTCGGCATTTCCCATCACGGCTTCGGCCATCAGCTTTCCTCCGAGCGATGACAGCGCGACGCCATGGCCCGAATAGCCGTGCGCGAAGAACACTCGCGGCGATAGCTTGCCGAAATGCGGCATGCGGGTGCGCGTGATACCGACAGTCCCGCTCCACGCATATTCTGTCGGCACGTCGCGCAGTTGCGGATAGACCTTCAGCATCTTAGGCCGCACGATCGCTGCGATGTCTGACGGGAGATTCCAATAACCCTCGCGACCTGCGAATAGCAGGCGGCCATCTTCGCTCTTGCGATAGTAATCGAGAACGTGCCGCGTATCGGCAACGGCCATATCACTTGGGATGATCTGCGGCGAGAGGTCCGGTGGTAGCGGCGCAGTCGCAGAAATGAAACTCTCGACATGGCCGATATACGGTGCCAACTCCGGGGCAAGGTCACCGGTGAACGCATCTGTCGCCAGCAAAACATGATCGGCCGTGACGCTCGCGTTGCCGGTTTGCACTGTCACATCGCGATCGTGCGTTTCGATCTGTCGTGCACGAGAGTATTCATAGATCACTGCGCCAGCGGATTCCGCGCCGCGGGCTAATCCATAGGCATAACGCAGCGGATGCAGATGCCCGCCGCCATTGTCGAGCTTCGCGCCGTGATAGCGCGCGCCGGTCATGCTGAATGTCTTCTCGGCATTGAGCATCCGCGCTGCGCTGTAATTGTAATAACGATGCAGATGCTCGACTTCACTTTCCAGATCGCGCAGCGCCGCTTTATCGTGCGCAGCAATGATAAGACCGGGTTTAACAACTGCATCCGGCGCGAGTTCGGCAGCCAGCGTGCGCACGAGCGCTTTCGACTCTTCCGTGAGCAACCATAAATCACGCGCGTGCTGGTTGCCGAGCCAGCGTTCGAGTTCTGCCTGATTCTTGCGATGGCCGGAATGGATTTGGCCGCCATTCCGCCCGGACGCCGCGTATCCGACGTTTTCGCCTTCCAGCACCACGACCTTCGCGCCCGCGCGCGCCAAATGAAGCGCTGCAGACAGGCCCGTGAAGCCACCACCGATTACGCACACATCCGCGCGAACGTCGTCATTCAGGTGTGTACGCGATACGGGTTTTGCTGCGCTCGCTGCGTAGTAGCCTTGCGGGGGCTGAGGTTCCATCGTGACGATTGGTCTGCACCAGTTCGCCTTCGGTCAAGAGCGACGATGCATTTTCCATGCTTGACCGGCTCAACGCCCCATGCGACTTGAAGCTTATCCAAGGAGCCCAAACGTGACCCGCAGCGAACTCTGGCGCATCGAGAAATATCTGCGAAACCTGTTCCGCCTCGACACCATCACGGTCGTCGAACGGCCGAAGCAGGAGGATTCCGTCGAAGTTCATATCAACGGCGAGTTCATCGGCGTGATCTTCAAAGACGAAGAAGACGGCGAGGTCTCCTACGCGTTCAACATGGCGATCCTCGAAATGGACCTGCCGGAAGCCCCGGCTTCCCGCGCCAGTTAAGCGAGGATGGCGCATACGCTAGTTTATGGCGTTGCGGCGATCGCGCTCTTTGCAGCGCTCAGTTTTGCTCGTTTGCGAAGTGTTTGGTTGGCGGTCGCAATAGCGATCGGTCCGTTTCCCGGGCTGATTGCGGCGAATTTCGTCCCTCATGCATTTGCTTGGCGCGACGAAATCTTGATAGCAACGTTCTGCCTCTATTCGTTCGAACTTGTCGCGGATGGGTTTCGGCTTTCGTATATATTGAAGATAACGATCTGCTTTTGCGGCTTTCTGTTTTCTCGCTTTTGGCTCGATAATCC
>DASZML010000021.1:0-4555 GCA_035551875.1 Rhizomicrobium sp. | reverse complement strand
CGGCGCCGAGAATGGAGTCGCAATACTCGACCGCCTCGGTGATATCCGCATCGACGCAACGGCGCTCGACGCTTTGCGTCACGTCCTTCACCTTTTCGAGCAGCGAGCCAAACCTGCCGCTGCCCGGTGCATGGTCCTGTACCAGCCGCCACAAGATGCAAACCTGAAACGCATCGCGCCTCAGTTTTTCGGCGGTGAGCTTGTCGCGCGCCGATCTCAGGGCCGCATCAAGCTTCTCCGCCGCCTCTTCAGGCGACAGCGTCTCGCGAACCTTCATCTTCAGCGAGTTCGGTGGATCGAAAACCTCCACGTTAGACGCCCGGGTCGAATCTTTGCGGCGATCGGGGCCGACATACTCGGACGTGATGACAAAACCTTTGCGCCGCTCGATGTGCGTTGTGATGCGTTGCCCAAGCAGCGTGGTGGAAAACGGGCGCAGGAGAAGATCGTCCGCTCCGGAATTTAGAACGCGCCCAACAAGCGAATTGGAATTTTCCCAAGCCGTCACGATGATCACGATGAACGGATTGTAGCCAGCCGTTCCCTGCCGCACATTTTGGATGAGATGGCACAGTTCGTCTTCCGCGCCCTGAGCTTCACAAAGTGCAAGATCGGGCGGGCGGCGCTTGATGCACTCGGCAAGCACATCCATGCTCGCTACCGTTTCGATGCGCCGGAAACCTATGTTGTAGAGGAGCGAGCGCGTGCCTGTCCGGTTCGCAGCGACCGGATCGTAAACAAGCGTTTCGGCAGTCTCGTAACTCAGCCGCGACATGGGCGTCCTTTGGGACAGATTGCCCAAGAATGCGGCATGGTCCGTTAAAGAACGGTGCGGCGGCTTGGTTAAGACTTTCCCGCGCAGGCGTAGAAAATCGCCGAGAAATCCGATGCTTTAAGACTGGCACCACCGATCAGCGCTCCGCCTACTTCCGGCAGTGCCAAAATCTCCTTCGCATTCGATGATTTCACCGACCCGCCATAGAGAATGCGAACAGTAGCGCCCTCAGCGCCAAGCCAGTCTTTGAGTTCGTTGCGGATGTGGGCGTGAACTTCCGCAATTTCCTCGTTCGAAGGCGTGCGACCGGTACCAATGGCCCAGACTGGTTCGTAAGCGACGGCAGTGTTGGCGGCAGTCGCTTCTTTTGGAACGCTGCCGCAGACTTGTCCCGAACACACGTGCAGCGTTTTGCCGTCCACGTGTTGCTGCTCGGTTTCACCGATACAGATTATGGCGGTGATGCCCGCGCGCCATGCGGCTCTCGTTTTCGCCGCCACCATAGTGTCGGTCTCTCCGTGATAGTGGCGCCGCTCGGAATGTCCCACGATCACCGCGCTTGCCCCGGCGTCCTTCAACATCTCGGCGCTGATATCGCCCGTGAATGCACCACACGGTTCGGCGTGACAGTCTTGTCCACCGATTGGCACGCGATATTTCGCGGCCCATGCCGCACGCGCGATCAATGTCGCCGGCGGACATACCAAGACATCGCACGCTGGCGGATTATCGGTAAGCATTTTTGAGAGCGCCTCGATCTCAGAACAGGACGCGCCCGTACCGTTCATTTTCCAATTGCCGGCTATCAATTGACGCATAACGTCCTCAGCGGAGAATTTCGACGAGAAGCACCCACGCGTTGATCACCGTTGCTATCAACGACACCACGATGCCGGGCACAATCCAATACAACGCGCCGTTCAGATGACCGATGATCAGAACGCCGCAGGCAATGATCGGCAAACTCGAAAGCTGCGCCAGAAGAGCGCGTCGGACGACAATGAGAAAGGGCAATATTTTGCGCGCTTTCCACTGAATGTAGTCAGGGATCAGCAACATCACGAGACCGACCATTGCGATCTCACTGCCAAACAGCCACGCCGGTTGCTCAGGCACCAACGCGTACGTGCTGGCAATCAATATACCTGTAGGCGTGACCAGCGTCTCAATCGCCCGTCCCGGCAAATGAGGGTCCGCGATTATGCGAGCAACATTGATCGAGATACCCACGATGACGAGCCCGGTTAACGCGGCCGCCGCGCCGAGCTCAGCTGTGAAGAAATCGGCCCAGCTCCCCATTTGCGCCCGACCTTGCCCCTGCTACACCCCCTCCCTATCATCCGCCGCCTTTTAGCGCCAAATCCGGGTTTCCATGCTGCAACAGCTTCGTTCTATTGCGACCTCCAAGATCGCCGCGATCGTAATTTTCGGACCGCTGATCGTGAGCTTCGCGGCTTGGGGCATCGCGGATGTGTTCCGGGGCGGAAGCGATGCGAGCATCGCGACAGTTGGCAGCGATAAGATCAGTCCCGACGAGTACGCGCGCGACTTCAACAATCTGTTGAAGAACAATCGCGGGCCAAACGGCCAGCCGATGACCGCCGAGCAAGCGCGCAAACTCGGATTGCAGCAGAAGGTATTCGACAATCTTATCGGTCAGCGGGCTCTCAATCAGGTGACGTCAAAGCTTGGCCTGATCGTGCCGGACTCGTTGGTGGTTCAGACTATCCAGTCTCTTCCGGCTTTCGCAGGTCCGCTGGGCACTTTCGATCACAATCAGTTTTTGCGCGTCATCGACGATCGGGGATTCAACGAACAACAATTCATAGAACTGGTCCGTCAGGACATGGAACGCAGCCAGCTGACGGCCGCATCGAGCGCCGCCCTGCAATTGCCGACCGGCTACGTGATGGCAATCATCGCATTCCTGAACGAGACACGCGCTGCCGACTATATCGTCGTGCCGCAATCGGCGGCAGGGGCTGTGCCTGCCCCCTCCGATGCGCAACTCACGGCTTACATAGCGCAGAACAAATCGCATTTCAGCACACCCGAATACCGCGAAGTCACCTACGGGGAGATTTCACCCGAAAATGTCGCCAATCAGGTGCAGGTGACGGACGCGCAACTCAAGCAGCAATATCAGTTGCGCAAGGAAGACCCATCGACGGGTTATTTCGTTCCGGAAAAGCGCGATGTAGAGCAGGTTATCTTCCCGACACTCGCGACAGCGCAGGCCGTCAAAAGCAAGATCGATTCTGGTATCGGTTTTGCGGACGCTGCCAAAGCAGCGAACGTGTCGGTGCAAAGCCTTGGTACGGTTGATGAGGCATCGCTCGGTAATCGTGGCGCGGCGACTTTTGCGTTGCCGGAGAACGGCGTAACTGCGCCGCAGAAAAATCTCGCGGGCTATGCGCTGTTGCACGTCAGCAAGATCACGCCGGGGGTAAACAAGTCCTTCGACGATGTTAAAGCCGACATCCGCAAAGATGTTCTGGCGCAGCTGGCGGCTGGAAAAATCTCGGACATCGGCAATAGCTATACCGATGCGAACAGCGGCGGCATGAGCCTCGTCGATGCGGCCAAGAAAGTCGGAATGCAAGTTTTTCATATCGCCGCCCTCGATCGTAATGGGCTGGCGCCGGATGGGTCTAAAACCGATGCCGCATCGGATCCGGATCTGCTCGCGCAAATCTTCGCGGCCGAAATCGGTGAGGATGGCGATCCGGTCAACAGCAAGAGTGGCAAGACCTATGTCATCAAGGTCAATGGTGTCATACCGCCGAAACTAAAGTCGCTCGACGCCGTTCGCGCTGACGCCACCGCAGGCTGGACTGCACAGCAGCAGGCTAAACTGCTGGAAAAGAAAGCTGACGCGCTTGCTGCACTAGCGACACAGCAAAACAGTTTGGACGCCGTCGCCTCGTCGGTCGGTGCACAAGTGGCGCACAGCGGACGCCTCAATCGTGCTGATATCCCTGGCGCGCCAAATCCCGCCAATTTGCCGGCTGCATTGATTCAAAAAATCTTTTCCGTGCCCGGCGGCCACGCTGTCGCCGCGCCGTCGACGACCGGAGGCAACTACATCGTCGCACGCGTGACGGGTGTCGCCCATGTGCCGATGATGCCCGGCACATTTGCCTTCAGCCGGGCGGCACAATCGTTGGGACGCGACGCGGGCGGAGACTTCTCGGATTTTCTCGCGAAGGCTGCGCGCGACGCGCAAGGCGTTTCGATCAATCAGACGAACGCGGCGCGCGCCATGGGCGAAGGCACGTGAGCAAAGACCGATGGCCATTGAACCGGACTTCGCCGCCTTCGCGCGCAATCACGACGCCGGGCGGCCGCAAGCGATTTACACGCGTCTCGTCGCCGATCTCGAAACGCCGGTCACGGCGTATCTGAAACTCGGCGAAGGCCGGGACAATTCGTTTCTGCTCGAAAGCGTTCAGGGCGGCGAAGCGCGCGGGCGTTACTCCATCATCGGCGCGAAGCCCGATCTCATCTGGCGTTGTCGCGATGGGAAAGCGGAGATCAATCGCAATGCCCGTGCGGATGCCGGTGCGTTCGTTCCCGCCGATCACGCGGACAAACCGCTGGAGTCGCTCCGCCTGCTGGTGAACGCCACGCAGATGGAATTGCCGCCATCGCTGCCGCCGATGGCGGTCGGCCTGTTCGGCTATCTCGGCTACGACATGGTGCGGCTGATCGAGACCAAACTCGGCGCGCCGCCCCCGGACATGCTGGGATTGCCGGACGCGATTTTGCTGCGTCCCACCA
>DASZML010000020.1:0-3936 GCA_035551875.1 Rhizomicrobium sp. | reverse complement strand
TGCATCACGACATCGTTCACCGACACGCCGCCCGAGGTGGTGCGCGTCAGCACCTTCTCTTGCTCTTTCCCGTCCGCGCCGAAATAGTAAAGTCCAAGCGGGCGAGCATGATCGTTCACATAACCGATCGCCTCGTCCACGGATTCGTAGGTCTTCACCGGCAATAGCGGTCCGAAGATTTCGTCTTTCATGATCTTCATGTCGTCCGTCGGATTGAGAACGATCGTCGGCGGGATTTTGTGAAACGGCTGCTGCGTGAAGTTTTCCCTCGCCGGATTGATCTCGATGATCTCCGCGCCCTTTGCGCGCGCGTCGTCGAGATAACCCATCAAACGATCGTAATGGCGCTGATTGATGACCGAGGTGTAGTCGGGATTTTCCTTTAACGTCGGGAACATCGCGCTGACAGCACTCGTCGCCGCGTTCACAAATTCGCTCGTCTTGTTCTTCGGCACGAGGACGTAATCCGGAGCCAGGCAGATTTGGCCAGCGTTCAATGTCTTGCCCATCATCACGCGCGTGGCCGCGAGACCGACATCGGCGCTCTCACCCACAATCACGGGGGATTTTCCGCCCAGCTCGAGCGTCGTCGGCACGAGGTTCTCCGCCGCCGCACGCATCACGTGATAGGCGATCGACGTTGCGCCCGTGAACAGCAAATGGTCGAAAGCGAGCTTGCTGAATGCCGCGCCGACATCCGGGCCGCCGGTAAACACAGCAACTTCGCTTTCATCGAACGCGCCGCGGAACATCCGCGCCATCAGTTCCGAACAGCGCGGCGTGAACTCGCTCGGCTTGATCATCGCGCGATTGCCGGCAGCGAAAATCCCCGCGAGCGGCGTGAATGTCAGATTGAATGGGAAATTCCACGGGCTTATGACGCCCACAGTGCCCTTTGGCTGATACTCAACCCAGGCGCGCGCGCCGAACAATCCGAGCAGCGCCGGTGAGACTTTGCGCTTCTCGCGCTTCATCCAGGTTTTGAGATGTTCCTTGGCATGTTTCATCGGCCCTATCGAGCCGGATACATCCGTGAGCAGCGACGCGTGAACCGAGCGGTTGCCGAAGTCCTCGCGCAACGCATCGGTGATCGCTTCTTTGTGGCCCACGACCAACGCAATCGCGCGATCCAACCATTCGATCCGGCGCTCGGCGCTGAGTGGGCCCTCTTTAATGTGCGCCTTCTTCTGCACATCCAGAACACGCTGCATTTCGGATTGAATTGCGGATGCTTCTTGCGGCCGTGCTTCTGCGACGCTCATGTTCTGCCTCTTTGCCAAAACCAAACGTTAACCGGAACTTTCGGCGGTTATGTTTTGTCAAGTAGAGCAGCCATTTAAAGGACCATCAATGCTCTGTTTAACGCTTTCTTTCATCGCGTTGCGCATAGTGCCCTAACGGAAGCGCGACGTTCGTCCGCGCATCGGGGGGGTTGTGAGCGAAGATCGCGCAGAAGTGGTTGCGACCAACGCAATCGCACTTATGTCCGAACAAGGCGTCGCGCCATCGCCGGATAATTTCCGGCTGTTCTACAATTATTGCGCCGGTGAAACCCAAGCCATCACGCGCATTGTCGGCGACATGCTGGAAGCCAAAAAGGAATTCACAGCAGATATTTTGGTAGATCTGCGCCGGCGCTTTTTCGATGACGCGCGGTTGGAACATGCGGTCACAAAAGCCGGTGCCGCGCTCGCCAGCACCGTCAAAGCCGTCAGCGAACGATTGGAAACCGCCGGTCGCGATGCGGTGGCGTATGGAAAGACACTGACCGACGCCCACGGCGAACTGGATGCCAGCCAGTCGCAGGACGAATTGCAAAAGCTCGTCGGCAGCCTGAAAGCCGCGACCAACGAAATGGAAGTGCGCACGAAGACTCTCGAAGCAGATCTGCAACGCTCATCGCAGCAAGTCGCTGATTTGAAAGCCAAGCTTGACGACGTGCGCCGCGAGAGTCTCACCGATCCGCTCACGGGGCTCTCGAACCGCAAGGCGTTCGATACCGAGATGGAGATTGCCATCGAATCTGCGCGTGAGCATGGCGAGCCGCTGTCCGTCTTCATGTGCGATATCGACCGCTTCAAAGTTTTCAACGACACGTTCGGCCATCAGACCGGCGATCACGTCTTGCGTCTGGTCAGCCAGTGCTTGAGCGAGAACGTCAAAGGCCGCGACACGGCGGCGCGATATGGCGGGGAAGAATTCGTCGTTATCTTGCCGCAGACGACCCTTGCCGACAGTGTCGTGGTGGCGAACCAGATCCGTAAAGCGGTCGAAAGCCGCAAACTGGTCAAGAAAAACAGCGGCGACGTGCTGGGTACGATCACGATATCGATCGGCGTAGCGCAACTTGGCGCGCAAGACGATGCGGCCAGTCTCGTGCAACGTGCGGATGCTTGCCTCTACGGCGCCAAACACGCCGGGCGCAATCGCGTCATGAGCGAAACCGAAATGTCCGCGAAAGTTGACGCGGCGTAGGCCGCTTTCATCCCTTCCGCGCTTTGCTATGCTTTGCCCCGGCCATACCGGGGAAGAAAACATGCGCAAGGACTTCGAACGCTGCCACGTGACGGCACATGGCAATGTTGCCGTGGTCACGATGAACCATCCCGAAGTGATGAATGCGGCGTCCGTGAAGATGGTCTATGGCCTCTCCGATGCTATCGATTATATCCAGCAACCGGATTCCGGATTTCGTGCGGCCATCCTGACTGGTGAAGGTCGTGGTTTTTGCTCGGGAGCGAACCTCACGGAGCAGCCGGAAGAACGTACCGCACGCGGCGGCACCGGATCGGCGCTCGAGACCGCATATCACCCGCTGCTGCGCCGCTTCCGAGATATGACAATGCCACTGGTGACAGCGGTGAACGGTCCAGCGGCTGGTGTCGGCATGAGCTTCGCGCTGATGGGCGATCTTATCATTGCCGGTCGCTCTGCTTATTTCCTGCAAGCCTTCGCGCGCATCGGTCTTGTCCCCGATGGCGGCTCGACATGGCTTTTGCCCCGCATGGTAGGTCTGGCGCGCGCCAAGGAGCTTTCGCTGCTTGCCGAAAAACTTCCGGCCGAACTGGCGCTGGAATGGGGCCTGATCAATCGCGTCGTCGATGACGGCGCATTGATGGAATCTGCACTCTCGCTCGCCAAACGCCTCGCGGATGGGCCGACGCAATCTCTGGCATTGATCCGGCGGCTCTACTGGGACAGCCCGAACAATTCCTATGAAGTCCAACTCGATCAGGAAAAGCAGTCGCAACAGAAGGCCGGCAAGACTAAGGACTTTATCGAAGGCGTGATGGCCTTTAGCCAGAAGCGCCCGGCGAAGTTCACGGGGCACTAGTGTAATCTTCGACTAGTCCGGAGCCGACGTAAGATTTTGCAAGTATTTGGCTCGATTATAGACATTTCCTAACCGGCTCTCGCGCCCGTGACTTGCGCGCAACCACGGGTTTCGGTCCTAATGGCCGAGTCGAAAAATAGCGCCACGGCATCGCCGAAGTGCGCAGGGGTTGCTTTGGTTCATTCTCAAACTTCGGTTCATTCTCAAACAAGGAGTCCATTCATGCGTCGGAGTCTCATTGCGCTCATGGGAGCGGTATGCGCGGCCTGTGCCAGCGTCGCCGTCATGGCCGCGGACGATACGTCCGCCAAACACACACAATATGGAACATGGGGCGTCGATCTGTCCGGCATGGATAAGAACGTTCGACCCGGCGACAATTTCTTCATGTTCGTCAACGGCACCTGGTACAAGAGCGCCGTGATCCCGCCGGATCGTTCGAGTACGGGTTCGTTCCTCAATCTTCGCATCCTGAGCGAAAAGCGCATGCAGGACATCGCGGCATCGCTCGACGCACGCGATTACGCCAGCCTCACCGACGAAGAAAAGAAGCTTCGCGATCTCTATGATGCGTTCAACGATCAGAAAGGCATCGACGCCGC
>DASZML010000019.1:0-4419 GCA_035551875.1 Rhizomicrobium sp. | reverse complement strand
AAACCCAAAACCGCCGCGACGCCGAACATGATCGCTGTGACAGGATCGCGCGTCAGCCGCGCCCTGAATTTTTTGTTGGCCACCGGCAGCAGGAAGACAACGCTAAGCGAGATAGCCATGGGCAGGAAAAACATCGTGTTCATGAGTGCCTCCTCATGTGACCGAACAAGTTTGCAATACCCTAGATGTGCAGCGGCCGTCCATCGGCGGCCAGCACGGCTTCATGCATCATTTCGCTGAGCGTCGGGTGCGGGAAAATGGTGCGGTCAAGCTCGGCATCTGTGAGTTCGCCGGTCTTGGCGACGACATAGCCCTGGATCAGTTCCGTCACTTCCGCACCGATCATATGCGCGCCGAGAAGCTCGCCGGTCTCTGCATCGAAAACCGTTTTCACGAATCCTTCCGCTTCGCCGAGCGCAATCGCCTTGCCGTTGCCGATGAACGGAAACCGTCCGACTTTGATCTTGTGGCCCGACGCCTTCGCTTTCGCTTCGGTGAGACCGACGCTCGCAACCTGCGGCCAGCAATAAGTGCAGCCCGGCACGTTCGACACGTCGAGCGGATGCGCGCCTTTCATGCCTGCAATCTTCTCCGCGACGATCACGCCTTCATGCATGCCCTTGTGCGCGAGCCACGGCGGGCCGACGAGATCGCCGATGGCCCAGATGCCGGGAACGCCCGTCGCGCCCCATTTGTCGGCGACGACATGCGTCTTGTCGATCTTGATACCGGCCTGTTCGTAGCCGTTGTTCTCGACATTGCCGACGATGCCGACCGCGAGGATCACGCGATCAACCGTGACTGTTTCGGGTTTACCGTCCTTGGCTTTCAGCGTCGCGGTCACGTTGTCTGCACCTTTGACGAGTTTCTCGACCGTCGTCGCGGTCCTGATCGTCATGCCCTGCTTCGCGAACGCCTTTTGCGCGAAGGCGGAGACTTCTTCGTCTTCCACCGGCAACACGCGGTCGAGCACTTCCACCACCGTCACTTCGCTGCCGAGCGTGCGATAGAAGCTGGCGAACTCGATGCCGATGGCGCCGGAGCCCACGACCAGCAGCGACTTCGGAAATGACGGCGGCACCATCGCTTCGCGATACGTCCAGATCAGCTTGCCGTCCGGCTCCATGCCGGGAAACGAACGCGCCCGCGCGCCGGTGGCGAGCACGATGTTCTTGGCTTCAACGTCCGTAGTCTTGCCTTCCTTGACGACAGCGATCCTGCCTTCGCCCGCAAGCTTAGCCTCGCCATTGATGACGGCGATCTTGTGTTTTTTCATCAGGAACGCGACGCCGTTTGAAAGCTGCTCGGACACTTTGCGCGAGCGCTTGACGATCTTGCCGATATCGAACTTGAAATTGTCCGCGCTGAATCCGAACTCGTCGAGCCGGTGCATCAGATGCCAGATCTCGGATGAACGCAGCAGCGCCTTGGTTGGGATGCATCCCCAATTGAGGCAAATACCACCAAGCCGATCACGCTCGACGATCGCGGTCTTCAAGCCCAACTGCGATGCGCGGATCGCGCACACGTAACCTGCCGGCCCCGAACCGATCACGACAACATCGTACTGCTCAGCCAAAGGGATCTCCCAGGAATACATATGCCATCACCGCACCAAGCGCCGGCACGAGAAAGAAGAATGTGTAGATGAACGACACGGTGAGATATTTCAGCGTCGTGATGACCCAACCTTGTCTGTAGAAGCGCTTCATCGCAATAAAAATGTAGATCGCGATTGCCGCGAACACGAGCCACGCCACCACCTCGCCTTCGAGAACCTGCGCAAGTCCCATCGCGACAATCAGCACAACGAACGTGAATGCGTGGATCGTGAGCGAAAAGATCAGATGATCGACAAAGTAATAGTCTTTGTGCTGGCGCCAGTAGAACAATGCGAGCAACAACGCATAGAGCGGCAAGAGCAAGAATAGCACGCGCGGAATCCACGTCGTCAGCGGTTCGTTCAGCGCAGCGGGGTTGGCAGCGAGCTTCTGCACACTGCTAAAAACGTGCGTATCGAGCCAGCTCTCGACCTTTTTCGCGCGTGCCTTCTGTTTCGGATTCTTCGGATCGAGTGCCTTTGTCTGAACCGTGAAGCCCAGTGAATCGCTGCGGATTTTGTTCAGCACATCGGGCGAGAGATTGGTGTGATGTGCGCCGATAGGTGCGAAGAAATAGATCTTCGTCGAAATATTATAGTGCTTCTGGCTGGGATCGCTTTGCTTGAACGGAATCCGCTTGGGGACATATTTGAGATCGGGGTCGTTGGAATTTTCGTTATCGAAGGCGGGATTGAGATAGTAGGTCTGGCCTTTGGCGTCCCGATATACTTTGGCCGGTGACGCCATTAACTCAAGCTGAATGATCGCGAGCCCTGTCGCGCTCAAAATCAGAAAAAACAGCAGCGAAACGATGAAGTAGAGGCGCAAGGCCGGAAGGTAATGCCGCGTGCGACCCTCCCGAAACGCTTTGGCGATTTCGCCGGGTTCAACCAGCAGTGCGAACACCGTCCGCAAGATGCGGCTGTCGAAGCTGACGAAGTCTTCTAGCACATCGCGCATTAGGCTCCAGACGGAGCGGCGATGCGTGTCGCGTTCCTGCCCGCAGACCGCGCAATATGGTCCGATCAGGCTCGATCCGCAGTTCGGGCATTTGCCGACAGTTTCGCCACGCTCTGCCATTCTCGAGGCGGCCAATTCCACCGCGGCTGCGGCGCCTGTCTCAAGAATGGCTTCCAGATCGCTCATCGTCCCCTCGCGCCGCCACTATAGCAGCATGGACGACGGTTCTTCGATGAAGCCTTTGAACGCCTGCAGGAAGCGTGCGCCCGTCGCGCCGTCGATCACGCGATGATCGCAGGAGAGCGTGACCGTCATCATCGTTGCGGTCTTGAGGATGCCGTCCTTCACCACCGGCCGCAGTTCGCCCATGCCGACGGCGAGGATCGCGGCCTGCGGCGGGTTGATCACCGCCGTGAAATCCTTGATGCCAAACATACCGAGATTGGAAATCGAGAACCCGCCGCCTTCATATTCCTGCGGCTTTAGTTTCTTGGATTTCGCACGTTCGGCGAGCGATTTCACTTCGTTGGAGATGACAGCGAGGCCTTTCTCTTCGGCGCGGAACACGATCGGCGTGATGAGGCCGAAATCCAGCGCGACAGCAATGCCGATATCGGCATGCTTGTGGCGCAGCATGGAGCTTTCCGTCCAGCTCGCATTCACGTCCGGCACGCGCATCAGCGAAAGCGCGCAGGCTTTCACCACGAAATCATTGACCGAGAGTTTGTAGCCGTTCTCTTTCGGCGATTGCGCATTAAGTTTGGCGCGAATTTCCATCAGTTCGTCGATATTGCAATCGATGGTGAGATAGAAATGCGGGATGAGCGACTTCGCGGTTGTTAGGCGCTTTGCGATGGTCTTGCGCATCGAGTCATGCGGGACTTCCTCGTAATCGCCTTCCTTGTAAAACAGCTTGGCGTCCGGCAGCGGCGTGATGCCGAGTATACTCGCGGCTTGAGCGGGCGCGGCGCCTGGTTTTGCGGCAGGCGCTCTCGCAGCACGCGGTTGAGCGGCCTCGACATCAGCTTTCACGATGCGGCCACGCGGGCCCGAACCGTGCAGCGACGAAATATCGACGCCATTTTGCTCTGCGATCTTACGCGCAAGCGGGGAAACAAAGAGGCGGTCTTCTTTCCCAACCTCCCCTTGAGGGATGGTCGAAGCGCTCTTTAGCGCTTCGGGGAGCGGCGCAGCGCCATGCCCCCCACCAAAATCGCTGCGCGATTTTGGCTCCCCCTCAAGGGGGGAGCGGGTGGCCGGCGCGGGCTTGGCTTGCGGTTTCGCTTCCAGTTTCGACTTTGCATCGCCAGCTTCCTTCGACACGGCCTCCTTGATCGACGACATCGCCAAATGAATATCGGCGGGTGCAGATTTCTCGCCGTCGCCGAGCAACACGGCGATCGGTTCGTTCACTTTCACGCCTTCGGTACCTTCAGGCACGAGGATCTTGCCGATCTTGCCTTCGTCGACGGCTTCAAACTCCATCGTCGCTTTATCGGTTTCAATCTCGGCGAGAATATCGCCGGACTTCACCGTATCGCCTTCCTTTACCAGCCACTTGGCCAGCTTGCCCTCTTCCATCGTGGGCGAAAGCGCAGGCATGAGGATGTTGATGGACACTAATTGCTCTCCAGCGTCGCTAGATCGTCGGCGTTCTGTTCCCAATGCGTACCGTCGAACTCCGTCGTGACTACCGATTTGAACTCGGACGCATCGAGGCACCGGAAATTGATGCTGTAACCGTGCGGATGCGAACGCGGAATGTAGAACGACTTGATTCCGCAAACCGAGCAGAACAAGTGCTTCGCGGCACCGGTATTGAACGTGTAAGACGCGAGCACATCCTGGCCGCGAACGA
>DASZML010000018.1:0-6987 GCA_035551875.1 Rhizomicrobium sp. | reverse complement strand
GATTCTGACGCTGGATACGACGCACCATTGCAATGAAAGTTGAAGGCGATGTCGGGGGCCAAATCGCGCGATCGACCACACCCCGCAAGTGTGAGGGGCAGCAGAAAAAGAAAAATGGCAAACCGTTTCATGCGGTGAGGCAGACCAGCACCGGACGGCGCTGTCAAATCCTATGTGGGTTGCGTCACCCGTTTCATCGCTTGATTGAGCAAATCTTCAATCTGCGATTCACGATCCATGGCATCCTGCAGGTTCATGGTCGTCGTGGGCGCCGGACCGGCATGCGGTGTCAACGCGTCAGAAATCTTGTTGCTGCCGTCCGAGCTGGGAAGTAACGACAAAAATGCGGAACCCTGCTCCTTCTCCGCAGTCCGTTCGCTGGTGCTAAGCTGCGCGTTCTGCGCCCCTGCGATGCCGGTACTGGTCATTTCTTGTTGACGAACATCCTGGCGGCTCGCTTCTGCCGATTGCACGCCACCAACAAGTTCGTTCACATTGGCGTCTGCGTCGCGCGCCGCTTGCATCAGAATAAGGAAAGCCACTTCGCTAACTTCGCTACCGGACGCGCCGAATTTGCGCGCGGCGCTGCGTGGCATATCTTCGGAAATAAAATGGCCTGTTGCTTCGTTGCCGGCTTCGGCACTGATGAAGGCTTTGCCATCGGCTGTCTGTTTGGTGAGAAGTTGGGTCTCAAGCGCGAGCGCGCCACTCGGAAACTGCGGCGACGCTATCGCTGAAGACATAACAAAAAGCATCCCGCAGAGCGGCAAACAAACCAAGCCGAACCGGCGCATTGTCAGTCTCTCCACAGCCCTGGGTTTTACTCTAGCACGGCCACCGGCTTTGGCACGGGCAATACGCTGGCCATGAGAAAAATTATGATCGCCGTCATGACCAATCCGGCTGCCAATACAGCCATCGGCGTGGCGTAGCTGCCGGTGGCCTGCTTGAGATAGCCGACAATTGTTGGTCCCAGGAAACCGCCCAGATTGGCGATCGCGTTAACGAGAGCGATAGCGCCCGCCGCCGCTGTGCCGCCCATCAACGCCGGTGGCAAAGTCCAGAGGACTGCGAGAGCGGCATAAATGGCTGCCGTCGCAATCGTCAGCGCCACCACCGTCCAGATGCTCGCTCCAAGAAATGCGGCCGCGAGAAGACTGGCGGCGGCTAGCAACGCTGGCTGGATGATGTGCCAGACGCGCTCGCCTCTCCGGTCACTGATGCGCGCCCATCCGATCATTGCGAAAATAGTGACGAGATAAGGCAGCGCAACGATAAATCCGGTTTGCAGTGTGTTGAAGCCGAGTTCCGCAACAATCTGCGGCAACCACAGTCCGATGCCATAGACACCCAGCACGATTCCGAAATCGGCGACAGCCAGAAGCCAGATGCGTGGGTCGCTCAAGCCGTCGCGCAGACTGGCGTGAGCGATGTCATCGCGCGCCACTGCCGTTGCGATGGTTTGCTTTTCTACATCGTTTAGCCAGCGTGCGTTGACTGGTTTGTTTGGCAAAAACGCGAGTGTGGCGAAGGCCAGAAGGAAAGACGGAATAGCTTCGATGAAAAACAGCCACTGCCAGCTCTTGAGCCCGCCGATGCCGCCGAGCGAGTGCAATATCCATCCCGAGATAGGCGAGCCGGCGATATTCGCGACCATGATCGCCGACAGAAACAGGCTATTGAATCCCCCACGCGACGCGGCAGGAAACCAATAAGTCAGATAGAGGATCACGCCGGGAAAGAACCCCGCTTCACATGCGCCCAGGAGAAATCGCACGATGAAGAAACCGACCGCGCCATGCACGAATGCGGTCGACGCGGACACCACCGCCCAGGACAGCATGATGCGAAACATCCAGAGCCGCGCGCCGACCTTCTCCAGCGCGACGTTCGACGGCACTTCGAACAGAAAATAGCCGATGAAGAAGATGCCGGCGCCCAATCCGTACGCACTGGCATCGAGACCGATGTCGCGGTTCATGGTAAGCGCGGCGAAGCTCACGTTCACGCGGTCGAGGAAGTTCGCGACGTAGAGCAGCCCCAAAAACGGAATGAGCCGCCAGGCGCATTTCGAGAAGACGGCGGCTTCGCTCATTCGCTTCTAATCGGGAAGCTGCACAGGACCGCGGAACTGACGCGCCTGAGCTGCGAACCAGCTGCCATGGGTCGGCGTGTTCTGCTGCGCGAACGATGCCGGTAGATGGTGCCACGGCGTCTGCGGCGAATGGTGATGCACGCCGTGAAAATTCTGATTGAGGATCAACCAGCGAAACGGTCTCGGAAACGTCGTGTTGCGGGCGTCGAGACCGGAATCAAGCGGCATCGCATAATGCGGAGCGTTGTCGAGGATGGAGAGCACACACCAGCGCGCCAGTAGACAGCACGCGAAGATTTCCCAATGCGCACCCCATGTCCAGAACGCAAAAACGAACAAAGCGACAATGGCGATGAGATCAATCCGAATTGCACGGCGGCGCATCGGATTGGTGAAGGTGCGCAGCGCGGCGTTGCGGAACCATTCCATGTCCGGGCTCTGGTTCATGTACTTCACGATCTTCGGCGTCGTGGACATGGGCAGCAGAAGCGGCAGCGGCGCGAGTACGTAAAGAAACTCATTGCCAATCACCAGCTGGAAATAATAGCCGAGCGCTTTGCCACTCCAAGCCTCGCCTTTGTGCAGCGACTCCGGACGATCGTAATCATGGCGATTGAAACCATGATGCGCGAGATGGCCGAAGCGCATCGTCTCGAACGGCAGACCGAGTGTAATGCCGAGCAGACGTCCGGCCGCGCGGTTCGCTTTCTCGCTCTCGAAGAGATTGCCGTGCATTGTCTCGTGCATGAGACCGTAGTGCAGCGGGGCGGTGAGCGCAGCGACAGCGACGAGCGCAACGGCTTGCCAAATGTTGAGCGTCGTCAACGCCGGCAACATGCCGAACTGCAGCACGGCGAAAGCCGCAACCGCCGTCAGCAACACCGCATCGATAACCCGTCTTTGCATTTATATACGCCTAGCCCGAACCCGGATGGAAAACGATGGCCGGGCTTTATGCAAGTTTCCGCCGGCGTTCAATCCTGAAACATATTTTCCAGCGAAAAGCCGGTTCCCATGGGCGCCATACGCTTGAAAACGCCGTTTGTCCGCAGGCATGGCTCGCCATCTGAGGTCGCAACGCCCTGCGCGAAGATCAGCCCTTTGGTGATGCGGACAGGTTCCGCGCGGCCCTCGACCCACGATCCGAGTTTCGCGGGTGCCATGTAATCGCAGGTGAGATTGATGGTCGGCATAAAGCCCATGTCGATCTTGCTTTGGAAACGTGAGGCCATCGGTAGAAGCATGTCCGCGAACGTGGCGAGCATGCCGCCATGCGCAACCTGTCCTGGATTGCAATGACGCATCTCGACGCGAAAGCCCATCAGCATGTTTGCGCCATCCCACTTTCCATAAAGCGGACCGGCATTCTCGATGAACCCGAAATCGAAAGCGAAACGGCGAAAGCCTTCTGGAACGGTGGCGGACATGGCGGCTCACAAATAGCGATCACGCAAAGCCGTAACGGCGCGTGGGGCAACGCACAAGAAGGACGAGCCGGTGCCGCAGCGGCAATCAGACGGGAACGGCGCGAGCGCCCGGTGGTTACCATTCCTGGAGGTACCCATGAATGAAGATCGCACTCTCGTCGCTGTGTTCGATTCCGATCACGCGTTGTTTTTCGAGTACAAGCCGGCGCACGGAAAACTGGTGGCCGCGCTGGAGGACGTGAAATCGACGCTCGATCACGACAAGCGCGACATCGACACCGACAAACCGGGCCGTGGATTTTCCGGCAACGGCTCGCACCATTCATATGAGTCGCCGAGCGATGTTCGCAAGCTTGAGAAGCACGACTTCGTTCGCGCCGTAGCGCAAGGCATTGATGAAGCGCTGGAACGTCACGAGTTCGGACGGCTCGCGATCGTCGCACCTTCGCGCAGCATGGGTGAATTCCGTTCGGTCGCCAGCGATAAGGTGAAGAAAATGATCTGGCGCGAGGTGCCGAAGGAATTCGCAAACATGCCAATTCCTGAACTCGAGCGGCACCTTGTGCCAATCTTGCAGCAACCAGCGAGCTAGCTACTGCAATTCGCCTTCTGCTTCGATCAGCAACGTCACGTCGCCGCCAACCATGCCGGACCACATCGAATGGGTGAGGTCGAAGTCGGCGCGATGGATCGTCGTCGTCGCGTCGAAGCCGATGCGATAAGGCTGGAACGGGATCGGTGGATTGCGCGCGCCTTTAAACGTGACGTTCAGCGTCACCGGCTTGGTTATGCCGTTGAGCGTGAGATCACCGGCAACGGTTCCAGTACTATCGCCAGTGCGATTGATGCTCGTCGCTTTGAACGACGCTGTCGGATTCTTGTCGGCGTGGAAAAACTCCACAAGCTCTTTGTCGAGTTCGGGAACATGCGTATCGATTGCCGTCATGTCGACATTGGCATTCAACGTGCTCGTTTCCGGCGATGCAGGATCGAACTGCAACATTCCACTGACTTTGCTGAAGCGGCCCAAGAAGGTCGAAAGACCCATGTGCTGGATTTCGAAGACGATCTGCGAGTGCCGGGGGTCCAATTTATAGGTGCCCTTCTTGGCGTCGACCGGACCGAAGGCTGAGAGACCGATGGCCACGATCATCACTGCCGTTGCACAAGCTATCGCCGTAAATCTCGCACGCATGCCGAACTCCGCGATGTTACCCGCGGAACGCTACCATGCATTTTTGTTTTGTCAGATCGTTTACACGGTATGCGAATGACGCGTGCGGCCCGGCGACAATTCCGCTGAAAGATCGGCCAGATAGTTCACCGTCTCCGCGGGCAGCGTGCGCTTGCCGCTGACATAATCATCGAAATTGCCAGGACCGTCATTGTACGCGGCGAACATCTTCGGAAAGCCATAGCGTCCATGCAGCCAGCGCAGATATGCCGTGCCTGCGATGATGTTGTCGTGCGCATCGTAGGGATTGCTGCCGAGATTGTATGCAGCGCGCATGTCTTCGTAGGTATCCGGCATCACTTGCATCAGACCAATTGCGCCGGCCTTGGACGTGATCGGGATATCGCCGTGGGTCACGGTGCGGCCACCGCTCTCCTGACGAATGACCGCGCGGATCCATGACTCCGGTACGTTAAAGCGCTTCGATGCTTCGGTGATGAAGGGGGCCCAGCGATTTAGCAGATCGCCCGCATTCATAGCGCTTTCGCGATCGAACAAGCTCGGCATGGGTGTCACGTCCTGCACGCTCGCCGTGCGAACGGCGAAGCGCATGATCGGGGCGCTCGCGAGCTGAGCGGCTTGAGGCGCCAGATTGAACTTGTAAACCCCGACGCAGAGAAGTGTCAGCGTGACAAGGACAGTAATTTTCTCGAAAGCTGCTGCGCCAGTGCGCACAGCGACAGACACACGATTGGACAATGTTGATCTCCAGCGGCGTTGTTATGTTGTCGTCGTTGGTGCCGCGCGGAGTGATAGCTCCGGTTAAAAGCTGCGGCGGTTGCGCCCATGCCATGCATTGCGCTCCGGGCTTACATCATGACGCGCGCGACCAGTTCAAGCGCAGAACGATCGGTTCCGCGGAACTTCAATCACATTTTTGGAAGAATCGAACGCAAAGCATCATTCGATACGCAAGGAACAGCGAAACCTTACAAATGAAAGTTTGTTAGGCGGGCTTTCGAGCTTTCGATTGCGATCTCAGCAGCTCTTTTATTTTGGCCGCATCTTCTTTCGTCGCAGGATTGTAAATCACGAGACTGAGATCCGGTCGGCCATCCACCGCAAAGGCCGAGTAATCCATCTTCAACTCACCCGCGATCGGATGATTGAGCACCTTCGCGCCGTCGCCATGCGTGCGCACATCGTTTTCGCGCCACATGCGTTTGAACTCGGGACTGAAACTGCTCAATTCATCGACCAGCGATTGAATTTTCTGGACAGCGCCAGCGCGCGCGGCATCGGCGCGGAATGAGCTGACGACAAAGCGCGCGACACTTTCCCAATCGTGCTGCGCATGACGCACGCCCGGCTCGCGGAAAATCAGCCGGAGAATATTTCGCTGCGAAGCTTCCAGCTTTGAATAATCGGTGAGCACGACGGTCGCCGCTTTATTCCAGGCGATGACATCCCATGTGCCGGTCCGCACGAATGCAGGGCTGAACTCCAAGGTATCGAGCAAGCGTTGCAAACGGGGCGAGACGCCTTCGCTCTCTTGAAAGCGAACTTCCGGCGGGCGGCCCAAGCCCAGCAGAAAAAGATGCTCACGTTCTGCGTCGGTCAGCATCATCGCATGCGAGATGCGCTCCAATACATCAGGCGATGGTGCACCGCCTCTGCCCTGCTCCAGCCATGTGTACCAAGTGGCACTGACATTCGCGCGCTGGGCAACTTCTTCGCGTCGCAATCCGGGTGTGCGGCGGCGTTTTAGCGGCAACCCAAAAGATGTGGGGTCGAGTTTTGCCCTGCGATCTTTCAAATATGTGCCCAGCAGATTTTCACGCGCCGTACTCATCCTGTTACCTATTATACCAGTATAACGTCACTACTTTACTAGCATAGCATGGCGCTTACATAAAGTCCGAATATTTTCGAACGGAGCTTTCGATGTCTCTCAAAAGCAAGAACGTGCTGGTGATCGGCGGCGGTTCCGGAATCGGATTCGGTATCGCCCAAGGCGCAGCAGCAGAAGGCGCAAAGGTGACGATCGCCTCGCGCAGCGCAGAAAAGATCGCAGAGAAAGCCAAGAGTATCGGCGGCACGTCCGCTGTGCTCGATGTCACCGAAGAGGCGAACATCGCGACGTTCTTCCAGGAGCATAAAGGCTTCGATCACATCGCGTTCACCGCGGGCGATACGGACGGCCTCAGCATGGGAATGTTGAAAGATCTCGACCTGAAGCAGGCAGCGCAACGCTTCAACACGCGTTTCTGGGGTGCAGTCGCGGTGGCCAA
>DASZML010000017.1:0-3511 GCA_035551875.1 Rhizomicrobium sp. | reverse complement strand
GTGGGCCAACTCAACCAACCCAAGATGCCGGACATCAAAGGCGTCGAAACGTTCAAAGGACCGGCATTCCACTCCGCGAGGTGGCGGCACGATGTCGATCTCACCGGCAAGCGGGTGAACGTGATCGGTACCGGCGCGAGCGCGTTCCAATTCGTTCCGGAAATCGCAACGAAGGTAAAAGAACTAAAAGTCTTCCAGCGCACGCCGCCCTGGCTCGGACCGACGCCCGATTATCACGACAAAGTCGGCGAAGGGAAAAAATGGCTGCTCGAACACGTGCCGATGTACGGCAAATGGTATCGCTTCTGGCTGTTCTGGATGCTGACGGACGGCATCTACGAATTCGTCAAAACGGATCCGACATGGAATGGTCCTGAGAACGCGGTGTCGCCGAACAATGCGCTGTTGCGCGAAATGCTCTCCGCTGCGATCAAGCCGCAGACGGATGATGCGCCGTGGCTGTTCGAGAAGATCATTCCGGACTACCCGTTCGGCGGCAAACGTTCACTGCGCGATAATGGCGTGTGGGTTGAGGCGCTGAAACGCGCGAATGTCGAACTCGTCACCGATCCGATCCAAGAGATCAATGCGACGGGCCTCAGAACGAAAGATGGCAAACAATACGATGCCGACGTTACGATCTACGGCACCGGATTCTATGCCAGCAACTTCCTGCGCACCTATAAAATCTACGGACGCGGCGGCGTCGAGTTGCACGACCGCTGGAACGGCGATGCGCGCGCCTATCTGGGCATGACGGTGCCGAATTTTCCGAACTTCTTCATGATCTACGGCCCCAACACCAACATCGTGGTCAACGGCTCAATCATCTTCTTCTCGGAATCGAGCGTGCGTTACATCATGGGCTGCCTGCGCTTGCTCGCCGAAACCGGCAATGCGACGCTAGAACCGAAAGAGAGCGTACACGATACGTTCAACGAAAAGGTCGATGCCGCGAACAAGATGATGGCCTGGGGCGCACCGCAGGTGACGAGCTGGTATAAAAACGAAAAAGGCCGCGTGAGTCAGAACTGGCCCTTCCCGCTCGTCGACTATTGGAGCGCAACGCTGAAACCCAATCCGGCGGATTTTGAATTGCGCAAGGCGAGCTAACCCCAGATCTCCGTCGCGAAGCGCAAGAAGTTTCGACCCATGATCTTTTCGATACGGGTCTCATTGTAGCCTTTCGCCTTTAGCAAGCCTTCCAGCTTGTGAAACTGATCGACGCCGCGCAAATCGATCACAAACGGATATGTGTCGGGCGTTTCACCGGTAGCGCCCAAACCCTGCTTCGCCCGGTCGGCGATCTGTTTGCCGATGAAGTCGCGATAGACATTCATGTCGTCGATGCCGGTGACATCGCCATCGGTGCCGATCCCCACGGCGTCCTCGCCGCATACATTCACCGCGTGGTCGATATGCGCCACGACATCCTCGGCATGCGGATGAGAGTCGGACTTGAGGAATGGCATGAAATAAATACCGACGAAGCCGCCCTTGTCCGCGACCAAACGCAATTCCTCGTCCGTCTTATTGCGCGGCAGGTCGCAGAGCGCACGGCAGCCCGTGTGGTTGATCGAGATCGGCGCTTTCGAGTAACGCGCTGCATCGAGACACGTGTTCTGCCCGGAGTGCGAGAGATCGACCATCAGCCGATGTTCGTTCAACTGCGTCACCACCTCGCGGCCGAAATCGGTCAGGCCGTGATTTTCGGGCACCATCGATCCATCGCCGAGCTGGTTGCGCGGATTGTAGGTGAGCTGAATCACCCGCACGCCCAGACCGGCGAAAGTCCCGACGCGGGAGGCGTCATTGCCCATCATCGCGGCATTTTGGAATCCGTAGATCACGCCGATCTTGTTTTCGGACTTCGCGCGCAGAATGTCGCCAGCCTTCTCGACACGCAGAAGATCGTTCGGGCGCTCGCGCAACACGTCGTCCCACATCGCGATGGTGCGAATGGTTTCTTCGTACGGCTCTTCCGGCCCGCCGACATAACCCAGCGTGATGTTCACGACATTCAAACCGGATGCACGCGCATCGCGGAGCGTGCGATCGTCCATGTCGATGCTATCCATCGCCACAGGATTGTCGCTTTGTGGCTTGGTGAGCGCCAAATTCGGATTTTCCAGCCCGCCAAGCGCATTGACGATGAGCATGTCGTGCCGGCCTTTCATGGCGGGCTTCGCCTGAACCGATGTTGCGGCCAACGCCGCGCCTATCCCTAGAAATTCCCGCCGTGATGTCATGCTGTTACCCCAGAATGCGCCACATGCCATAGATCAAACCAACTCGTACGACCACAACGCCAGCCAGAATCGCAAGAGGCCCGCGTCATGTTCGCAATGCTCACTCATACCATCTAACAGGCTGTCTGCGATGTAATGCGCCCGACATGGCTGGTTTTCCTACGCTGGGTAGAGTGTATCGCCGTTGCGGGAGGACGGCATCGATCATGCGTCGCTTCTGGATCGTTCTTGCAGCCACATCGCTTTTGGGGACTGCCGCGCAGGCAGGCCATTTCCATGGATCGCATTCCGGCATGGCGACGGCATGTGCGCCCGGCGTGCACGGCGGCGCGTGCGAAAGCGATGCATCCGGTGGAGACAATTCTTCAAGTAGCAATTCCTGGAAGCCCAACAGCTTCAACTATTCGCTCACCGACGATGAAACCAAGCCGCAAAAGAAGAAATACGATTACGATTCCATCCCGGCATTCCCGCCGGGTTCGCCCGGCGCGGCAGATAAAGTGTGGAAAGAAAACGGCGCACCGGCGGTGCCAAATTCGGGCAACGGTCCGCACGACTCGCCTTAATCGTCACAATCCTACCATTCTTCATTCATCCCGCGCTCATGGCGCTGGGCGCAGCATGATCGCGTTATGAGGAGAAAAGGAAAACGCCATGCGCGATCTCAGAGGATTAAACGAACCGGGCAAAATCGATTCCGGCAAGACACGGAAAATCATCGGCGCGGCAATCGTGGCCGCGATTCTGTGCGGCGCCGGCGCTTACGCTTATCACGCCGGCACCTTCACGCAGCCGACGAAAGTGGCACAGGCTGTAACCGACAGTGATCTGCCGTCGTAAACTCTGCTGGTGGAATTGGTGGCCCCGGACCGACTCGAACGGTCACGTCCCTTTCGGAACAACGGATTTTAAGTCCGGTGCGTCTACCAATTCCGCCACGGGGCCGATTGCCTGAAACTGGTGCGATGCGGCTCGGTCCGTCAAGCTGCCTTGTTCCCGCGACCGACAGCCAGTAATTTCAGTCTCGTCGATCGGGGATTTCGCCATGCATGGCCACTTCTTCAGCACCAATGTTGCATTGGTCGGACTCGTTGTCGCCGTCTTGGCTCTCATCATTCAAATCTTGGCGTTCCGTCGTGGGAAGTGATCGCTGGACGCATCGTACGAACCAGGCACCATCACAAAGAACATCTTGCGCGATTGCGGATGGCCCAGGTCGATCGAACACGCGCTGACATGGTTGCTCTCGATATAACTGAGTG
>DASZML010000016.1:0-2649 GCA_035551875.1 Rhizomicrobium sp. | reverse complement strand
GCCACGCTGCCAAAAAGCTTTTGGCTCTATGCCGCGAGCTCCGGCTTGGTCGCCTTCGGCTTCGCGGATTATTCGCTGATCGCCTATCACTTCGCGCAAAGCCATATTGTTTCGGCAACGACGATTCCGATTCTCTATTCCGTCGCGATGGGAACATCAGGCTTGGGCGCGTTGGTGTTCGGAATTCTCTTCGATCGCTTTGGTTTTAAGATTCTACCGCCAGCGATTTTGTGTGCAGTCGTAGCAACACCACTCGCTTTTCTCGGCAATCATGCGCTCGCCATCGCTGGCGCCGCGATGTGGGGCGTTGCACTCGGTGCTCAAAATTCCATTCTGACCGCGGGCGTCGCCCTGCTCGTTCCCGAATCCATTCGCGCGCGCGCCTTCGGCACGTTTTCAGCGATCTTCGGCATCGCGTGGTTCGCCGGTAGCGCGCTGATGGGCACACTCTACGATGTGTCGCTGACAGCGCTCGTCGCGGCGTCCGTATTTGCGGAGTTTGCAGCACTCATACCCTTCGCGCTCGCATTACGCGCTTCGCGCTAGTGCTCGCTAGGCTGCAGATTTTGCATCAGCAAGGATGGCGCAGCGCCAAGCTGTTGAACGAGCTTGTCTAACTCGGTCTTCGCAATCGGATTGGATCGCTGATGGCGCTCGGCGAAAATGAACTCATTCTTGAGGGAATGTTCTAGGCCGGTGAATTCTGTAACACGCACCTTGTAACCGTGCGCTTCAAGATAAAGCCCGCGCAGAACATTGGTGAGATGCGCACCAAATTCGCGGCGCTGGAGTGGATGCCGCCACAGTTGCTGCATCGGGCCTTTTGCATCTTCAAGTTCGCGCGCGAGTTCGGCCTGACAGCATGGCACAAGCGCGATGAACTTGGCTTCGTTTTGAAGTGCAAACAAAATCGCTTCGTCGGTTGCGGTATCGCAAGCGTGCAGCGCCGTGACAATATCGCAGTGCCCGTCAGGCAGTTTCGCATCGCGGATCGCGCTTTCGATGAAATGCATTCGCTCGAATCTGCTTTCGGCTGCGATCTTTTTTGATGTCTCGATCAGATCGTGCCGCGCTTCGATTCCATAAACGATGCCGCGCGCCTCTTTGGCGAAGAACAGATCGTAGAGAACAAATCCAAGATAGGATTTGCCGGCGCCGAGATCGGCCAGCACGGGCTGCTTTTTCTCCGCGAACGCCCAATCGAGCGCGGGACGGATCAAGTTGGCGAGGTGCAAGACCTGCTTCAGCTTGCGCCGGGAATCTGCGTTCAATCCGCCATTGTTGGTGAGGATGTGCAGGGCCTTGAGCAACGGCACGGATTGTCCCGGCCAAAGCTCCGAAAGAGCGTCGCTTTGCTGCGGTTTTGTGCGGATTTTTGCCATTTCGCCGGACCCTAGACCGGCGCCGCCGGCGCCGCTATATCCCCGCCCTTGCCGGCCTCAAGTAGCGAAGCGGTAGGCCAAAAAGAGTCCGATGACCACCGAACTGGCCAAAATCCGCAATTTTTCCATCGTGGCGCATATCGACCACGGGAAGTCGACACTGGCCGACCGGTTGATCCAATTCACCGGCGCGCTCTCCAGCCGCGAGATGAAGGATCAGATTCTCGACTCGATGGATATCGAGCGCGAGCGTGGCATCACCATCAAGGCGCAAACAGTGCGTCTCGCCTACAAAGCGAAGGATGGCGAAACCTACACGCTCAATCTCATGGACACGCCGGGACATGTGGACTTCGCTTATGAGGTCTCGCGCTGTCTCGCCGCCTGCGAAGGCGCGCTGCTCGTAGTCGATGCGAGCCAGGGTGTAGAGGCGCAAACGCTAGCGAACGTCTATCAGGCGATCGACGCGGGTCTCGAAATCGTTCCTGTATTGAACAAGATCGATCTACCGGCGGCGGAACCCGATCGCGTGAAGACGCAGATCGAAGACGTAATCGGTTTGGACGCTTCCGATGCCGTCGAAATTAGCGCAAAGACCGGACTGAACATCGAAGGCGTGCTCGAAGCAGTCGTCACGCGCTTGCCCGCGCCAAAAGGTAATCGCGATGCGCCGCTGAAAGCGTTGCTCGTCGATAGCTGGTACGACGCATATCTCGGCGTCGTCGTTCTGGTTCGCATCATCGATGGCGAGCTGAAGAAGGGCCAGAAAATCCGCATGATGGCGGCGAACGCCTATTACCAGGTGGAACGCGTCGGTGTGTTCACGCCGAAGCAAGTTGCCGTTGAAACACTCGGACCTGGCGAAATTGGATTTATCACTGCGCAGATCAAGGAAGTTGCCGATACACAGATCGGCGACACGATCACCGACGAACGCAAGAGTACCGAGACGGCGCTGCCGGGGTTTAAGCCTGCGCAGCAAGTCGTGTTCTGCGGTTTGTTTCCGGTCGATGCGGCGCAGTTTGAAGACTTGCGCAACGCGCTCGGCCGCCTGCATTTGAACGACGCGAGCTTCACCTACGAGATGGAGACCAGCGCCGCTCTGGGTTTCGGATTTCGTTGCGGCTTCCTGGGATTGCTGCATCTGGAGATCATCCAGGAAAGGCTCGAGCGCGAATTCAATATTGATCTCATCGCGACCGCGCCGAGCGTCATCTATCGCTTGCACATGAATGACGGCACGATGAAGGAGCTGCACAATCCCGCA
>DASZML010000015.1:0-3183 GCA_035551875.1 Rhizomicrobium sp. | reverse complement strand
GCGCACGCCGTCATAGCGCGCGAGATTCGACGAAGCCTCCGCCGGTGCGACGATGTAATAGACCGGCAGCGCGTATTTCGTGTGCGGCAGCGAAACATCGACGATTTCCGCGCCCTGTGCTTTCAGCCATTCCGCGCCTTTAGTCCACAACGCGTCGATCTCCGGCGGCGCACCGTCGATGCGATATTCTTTCGGAATGCCGACGCGCAGACCTTTCACACCGTTTTCCAGCGTCGCTTCATAATCCGGCACCGGAACATCGACACTGGTGGAATCCTTCGGATCGACGCTCGCCATGTGGCGCAGCATGATCGCGCTATCGCGCACCGTGCGCGTCATTGGTCCCGCCTGATCGAGCGACGATGCAAACGCGACAATGCCCCAGCGCGAGCAACGTCCGTACGTGGGCTTGATGCCGACTGTGCCGGTAACAGCAGCCGGCTGGCGGATCGAACCACCCGTGTCGGTACCCGTCGCGGCCAGACAGAGATTGGCCGCGACCGAAGCTGCCGAGCCGCCGGACGATCCGCCAGGTACGAGGTTCTGATTGGAATCCTGTGCGCGCCACGGACTGATGACGGGCTTGAAGTAGCTGGTTTCGTTGGATGAGCCCATCGCAAACTCATCCATGTTCGTCTTACCCAGCATCACCGCGCCCGCATCCCACAAATTCTGTGAGACGGTGGACTCATACGGCGGAATGAAGTTGCCGAGGATGTTACTGCCCGCTGTCGTCCGCACGCCTTTGGTGCAGAACAAATCCTTGATCGCGAGCGGAAGGCCTTCGAGCGGTCGCGCTTCGCCTTTTGCGATGCGCGCGTCGGAGGCTTCCGCCATCGCCATCGCCTTCTCCGGCGTTTCGGTCACGAATGCGTTGAGCGACTTCGCGCCGGCAACCGCTTTCACGAACGCGCCGGTCAATTCCTTGGACGACACTTTTTTGCCCGCGACGGCATCGCGAGCCTCAGCAAGCGTGAAGTCCGTGAGATTCGAAGGCAGGGACATCACTCCACCACCTTCGGCACAACGAAGAAGTGATCTTCGCTTACCGGCGAGTTCGCCGTCACAGCGTCGGCCATGCCGCCGTCCGTCACCACGTCGTCGCGCATCTTGAGTTTTTGCGCGACCACGCTGGTCATCGGTTCAACACCGTCCACGTTCACTTCGTTGAGCTGCTCGACCCACGAAAAAATTCCATTCAGCTCGTGCATCATGGGCTCGACCCGCTCCTCGTCGAGGGCCAGACGGGCAAGTTTGGCGATGCGGCGGACGGTGTCCTTGTCCACGGACATGGGCTGCTCTGTGTGCTAGAAATCTCAAGGTCTTGCTAGCAATCCGGGGCCGGGGCTGGCAAGCAAAGGAAGCGCCGGAAAGTGCATATTAGATGAGCATCGGCATCACGAGCATCGATCACGTCCAGATTGCCGCACCGAAGGCGCTGGAAGCGGCGACCATTGCCTTCTACCGCGACGTTTTGGGCTTGAAGGAAATTCCCAAGCCGGAAGAACTGCGGGGGCGCGGCGGGGCGTGGTTTCAGACCGGCAATCTGCAGATGCACATAGGCATCGACTCCGAAAGCTGGCCGAAGAGCAAACGCCATGTCTGCTTTCTCGTGCCGGATCTGGCAAAGGCCAAAGCCGATATCACGTCCAAGGGCGTGAAGATTGAAGAGGAAAGCACGGCCGAGGGCTTGTCGCGTTTCTTCATCCGCGATCCGTCCGGCAATCGCGTCGAGATCGGGCACCGCTAGTTTGGCCCTCATCGACATCGGCGAATTGAGGGCTGCGCTTGCGCCACGATCACGCCTACTCGGCTTCGATCTCGGCGAAAAGACGATTGGTCTTGCAATGTCGGACACGCTACTGACCGCTGCGACACCGCTGGAAACGTTGAAGCGGGGCAAGTTTGGTGTCGATGCTGCAATTGTCGAAAAAATCATCGCGCAGCACGGCGTGGGCGGTTTGGTAGTCGGCCTGCCGCTTAATATGGATGGAAGTGACGGGCCATCCGCGCAATCGGCACGAGCATTCGCGAGAAACTTCGCCGCGCGCGGCAATCTTCCCATCATATTTTGGGACGAGCGACTTTCCACAGCAGCGGTAACGCGCACGCTTCTCGATGCCGATGCGTCACGCAAACGGCGTGACGAAGTGGTCGACAAGATGGCCGCTGCTTACATTCTGCAAGGCGCGCTCGACCGGCTGCGTATGATGGAACGGCCATGAAAACTTTCGAGGGAGAAGCACCCGCACGCTTCGGCTGGCTTCCGCCTATGTTGCGCCCACCCGCGGGCATGACACAGACCCAGGAACGCACATTTCTTCTCGTCGGAATGGCAGCGTTGTTCGCTGGCTTCGATCAAAACATCTATGGCTTTGCGATACCGCAGATCCAGGCGTCGCTGCACATTCCCGAAAATCAGATCGGCCTGACCGTTACCTGGTTTCGTGTAGCGACCTTCGCAGCGATGCTGCTGTCGATGACGGCGGATATCGTGGGCCGCCGCCGGTTGCTGCTTTTCACCATCGTCGGGCAGGCAGCATTCACGCTTGCAACGGCTTGGTCGCAAACATACGCGCAATTCGTGTGGCTTCAGGTTCTCGCTCGTGTCTTCGGTTATGCCGAAGAGATGCTTTGCTACGTTGTCATTGTTGAAGAAGTGATTTCGAGCGCGCGCGGCTGGGCTGCCGGAACACTTGCCGGACTGACCTATTTCGGCGCGGGGTTTGCGGCACTATTCTTCGCGGCAGTGAATATCCTGCCGGGTCATTGGCGAGCGCTCTATGTGATCGGCGGCCTGACCATGGTATTCGTCGCCTTCTTGCGCCGCGCATTGCCGGAAACGAAGCGCTTCGCGATACGTCACAACGAAGTCGAGAAGTTGCACGCGCGCATCGGCGGCGGTCTTGATCTCTTCCGTCGAATGCTGCGCGACTATCCGCTGCGCATTCTTCTGATTTTCACCTGCGTGGGCGCATGGGGATTCGCAATCGCACCAGCGTCTGTGCTGGCGGCGACGTATCTTCAAAAAACACTCGGCTTCGCCCCATGGCAGACGACGGCACTTCTCATCCCCGGTGGTCTCATCGCATTGTGGCTGAATGTTTTGATGGGCCGCGCCAGCGATCGCATAGGCCGCAAGCGCGTCGTATTCGCGATGATGGCGCTCTGTGGCGTTGCTTA
>DASZML010000014.1:0-8767 GCA_035551875.1 Rhizomicrobium sp. | reverse complement strand
ACAACCTTCACGAAGCGCGAACCCATCGGCCCCAATCAGGAAAGCCGTTCCGAACCGTTCTACTCGCGCGGTCGCTGGCGAGCGGCGCGCATTCTGCTGACCGACGGTTTGCAATTCGGCACGCGCCTGCCCGGCCCCCTTATTCTCTACGATCAATATCAAACGCTGATCGTGGAAGATGGCTGGAGTGCGGAAATCACCGACATCGGCGCGGTGCTGCTCACGCGCGAGAACGCTTCGGCGCATAATCTGGCCGCATCCACAGAAGTAGACCCGGTTTCGCTCGAAGTCTTCGCCAATCTCTTCATGGCCATCGCAGAAGAAATGGGCGCGACGCTGCAGAACACGGCATCGAGCGTGAACATCAAGGAGCGGCTCGATTTTTCCTGCGCCATCTTCGACGCCGATGGCGGCCTCGTCGCAAATGCGCCGCACATGCCGGTGCATCTGGGCTCAATGGGCGATTGCGTCACCGCCGTCATGCGCAAGCATCCCACGATGCGCGATGGCGATACGTTCGTGACCAACGCGCCTTACGATGGCGGCACGCATTTGCCGGACATCACGGTCGTGGCCCCGGTGTTCGTCGACGGCAATGCGCGCTTTTACGTCGCCGCGCGCGGACATCACGCCGACATCGGTGGCATCACGCCCGGCTCCATGCCGCCTTTCTCGCGCGACATCTCCGAAGAAGGCGTGTTGTTCGACGGTATCCGCATGGTGCGCGAAGGTCATTTCGAAAACGATGCTGTGCGCCTGGTGCTCGGCTCGACCGCAAACCCCGCGCGTAATCCCGAACAGAATATCGCCGATCTGAAAGCACAGGCCGCATCTTGCGCGCGCGGTATTTCCGAGTTGCGCCGCGCGTGCGCGCATTACGGCGCCGATGTCGTCGTGGCCTACATGCGCCATGTTCAGGACAACGCCGAAGAAAGCGTGCGCAAAGTGATCGGCGCGTTGAAGGACGGCGCGTTCGTCATGCCGATGGACGGCGGCATGGAAATCCGCGTGAAGATCACGGTGGACCGCGCCACGCAATCCGCACGTATCGACTTCACCGGCACCAGCGCGCAACAGCCGAACAATTTCAACGCGCCGGGATCGGTGACGAAAGCAGCGGTGCTCTACGTCTTTCGCTGCCTCGTCGATGGCGATATTCCAATGAACTCAGGATGTTTGAAGCCGCTGGAGATCGTTGTGCCCCGCGGCTCGCTGCTCAATCCCAATCCTCCCGCCGCTGTCGCTGCCGGCAATGTCGAGACAAGCCAGGCGGTTTGCGATGCGTTGTTTGGATGTCTCGGCATCCTTGCCGCATCGCAAGGCACGATGAACAATCTCACCTTCGGCAATGAGCGCCACCAATACTATGAGACGATTTGCGGCGGCGCGGGCGCGGGCCGCGATTTCGACGGACAGTCCGCGGTGCACACGCACATGACCAATTCGCGCCTCACCGATCCCGAAGTTCTCGAAGCGCGTTATCCGGTTCACTTGGAAGAATTCCGCATTCGCGAGAATTCCCGTGGCGCAGGCAAACATTCAGGCGGCGATGGTGTCGTGCGGCGCATCCGTTTCAACGAAGTAATGAATGCGGCGATATTATCCACGCGCCGCGAGACGTCGCCGTTTGGTTTGGAAGGCGGCAGGGATGCCGCGCGTGGCACAACCACAATCATCCGCAATAACGGCGCGCGCGAAATTCTGCGCGGTCAGGATGAAACAAACGTCGCGCCCGGCGATTGCATCGAGATCGCCACACCGGGTGGCGGCGGATTTGGGAAAGCATAGGAGAACAACATGACTATAATTCTCATCACCGGCACCAATCGCGGCATTGGATTGGAATTCGTGAAGCAATATGCGGCCGATGGCGCGGACATCGTCGCGTGTTGCCGCGAACCCGGCAAAGCAACCGAGCTGAAAGCAATCAAAGGCAAAGTCCGCGTGATGGCGCTGGATGTCGGCGATGAATCTTCGGTCGCCGCACTAAAGAAGGATCTCAGCGATCAGCCCATCGACATCCTTATCAACAATGCCGGCATCGGTGGTCCGCGCGGCGCCAAGCCCGGCACGATCGATATGGACGCATGGCTCGATGTGTTTCGCGTCAATAGCGTCGCGCCGTATATGGTCGCGCAAGCGCTAAAGCCCAATCTGATGAAGGGCAAAGACAAAAAGCTCGCGACGATCACCAGCCAGCTTGGCTCCATCGCAAACGACACGGGCGGCTTTCAGCCCTACAGCGCGACGAAAGCGGCCGTGAACTCGCTGATGCACAGCCTCGCGAAGAGCTGGGCGAGCGACGGCATCTCGGTCGGCATCTTTCATCCCGGCTGGGTGCAAACCGACATGGGCGGCTCCGGCGCGCCCGTCACGCCACAACAAAGCGTCACCGGACTTCGCGCGCGCATCGCGGAGCTGAACGCGAAGAACAGCGGCACTTACCGGGATTTCCAGAATAAGGAACTGCCGTGGTGATCAATGCGTCATCACGAATTGCGAGACGTCGTCGCGCAAAGTCGTGTTGCCACGAAATCCGGGCGCAAGTGACACGATGATTCCGATGTGTCCGACGCCGGGATATTGCTTCACCTCGACATCGCTGCCGAAACTCTGAAGTTTCGCAGCCATGCGCGTTGTGTTCTTGGGCCGCACGGTGTCGTCATCCATGCCGGTCGCGAGCAGCATCGGCGCGCGCTTGCCGTCGATGAATTTGATCGGTTGCGTCGCCGCGACACGATCGCCACCGAATAGATCGATCAGCTTGGGATCGGTGAGCGGCAAGAAATCATACGGCCCCGAAATGCCGATCACACCGCGCACCCATGACGGATCGGCGCCAGCGTCTTTCAAGTAGGAGAGATTGGAATCCAGCATCACCGCGATATGTGCGCCGGCGCTATGCCCGGCTATGAAAATACGATTCGGATCGCCGCCATAGTTCGCGATGTGGTCGTGCATGAAGCGGAACGCCAAAGCGCCGTCCTTCACGAAATCCGGAAACTTCACCTGCGGATAAAGCCGATAGTCCGCGACCACCGTCACGATACCTTTGCTCGCGAAGGCCTGTCCGAAGAACGGGTACATGCCCTTGTCGCCCATCTGCCAGCTTCCGCCATAGAAGAAGAGGATGACCGGCGCAGGGCCTTTCAGTCCGTCGGGGATGTAGATGTCGAGCTTCTGGCGCGGATCGCTGCCGTAAGCGATGTCCTTCTTCACACTGTAGCCGCTCGTCGGCACCAGCAAGGTGTTGAGAAGCTGAACCGGCGAGCAAGCGGATAAGATAAAGCCTGTCAGCAGAGCTAAGGTCGCGGCGAGTTTCTTGCGCATGGTATGAATGAGATACGCTGGTGACGACATGAGGGGTCACTCTGCCCGCCGCACCGGGGCAAAACCAGCCGCGAAAGCGTCCGGTTGCCTTGGAACAGGCCTTCCGCTAAAAGCCTCGCCTTTCCGGTCAGAAAACAGCCGCCGGGTCCAGATAAGTCTCTGGAAAATCAAGGGTTTACGACTATGCGCCACGTCCAGGAATTGAAAGCCGAAGCTCGCTCCGGCGCGGGAAAAGGTCCGTCCTACCAGACGCGGCAAAAGGGCTCCGTGCCCGCAGTTCTCTACGGCGGCAAGGATCAGCCGGAGAACGTCTCGGTCGGCCAGCGCGATCTGGAGCGCCATGTCGATACCGGAAACTTCCTCACCACGCTGTTCATGCTCGATGTGAACGGCAAGAAGACGCGCGTGATTCCGCGCGCCGTGCAGGTCGATCCGGTGACGGACCGCCCCGTGCATGTCGATTTCATGCGCCTGGAACAGGGCGCGAAAGTGAAGCTGGAAATTCCGGTGCGCTTTAGAAATCATGCGGAATCGCCGGGCCTGAAAAAGGGCGGCGTGCTCAACATCATCCGCCATGAAATTCTGATGCTTTGCCCGGCGGACAGCATTCCCGATTCCATCGAAGCCGATCTGACCGGTCTCGACATTCACGGCACCATCCATCTTTCCAACGTGAAGCTGCCGGAAGGCGTGAAGCCGCTCATCCGTGAGCGCGACTTCACCATCGCCTCGATCGTGGCGCCGACCAGCATCATCGAAGAGCAGCGTGCGGCAGCCGCAGCGGCCGAAGCAGCAGCGAATGCTCCAGTGGTGGAAGAAGCAGCGGCTCCAGCCGCTGGTGCGGCTCCGGCCGGCGCTGCTCCGGCGGCGGGTGCAGCTGCAGCGGCTCCAGCAGCCGCGAAGGCCGCGCCGAAGAAGTAATTCTTCGGGGCGAAACGCTCCATGCCGGATACACCGCTTCTCATCGCCGGGTTGGGCAACCCCGGCGCGGAATATGCGCGCAACCGTCACAACGCCGGCTTCATGGTGGTGGACACGATCCACGCCTCTTACGAGTTCTCGCCGTGGCGTTCGCGCTTCCAAGGATTGTTCAGCGAAGGCTCGCTGGGCAAGCGCAAAACGTATCTTCTGAAGCCGCAGACTTACATGAATCTGAGCGGCGATAGCATCGGCGCCGCGATGCGTTTCTTCAAACTGCCGATCGAAGCGCTTGTCGTCATGCATGACGAGCTTGATCTCCCCGCGGCCAAGCTGAAAGCGAAAGTGGGGGGTGGCGACGCCGGCAACAACGGCGCGCGCTCGATCACCGCTGCGCTTGGCCCTGATTATCGCCGCGTGCGGATCGGCATTGGCCATCCCGGCGAGAAGCATCGCGTGCATGGCCATGTCCTCGGTAATTTCACCAAGGCCGATGAAGAAGAATGGCTGGTGCCGATGCTCAGCGCGATTGCGGACGCCGCGCCGTTGCTCGCCAAAGACAACGACATCGGATTCATGAACAAGATCTCCCTGACGCTTCATCCACCACGGCCGAATGCGCCGAAGCCGCCAGCCCCGAAAAAAGCGAAGAAAGAAGACAAGTAATGGGATTCAAATGCGGCATCGTGGGCCTTCCGAATGTCGGCAAGTCGACCCTCTTCAACGCGCTGACACAGACGGCGGCTGCGCAAGCGGCGAACTATCCGTTCTGCACCATCGAGCCGAACGTCGGCGACGTCGCGGTGCCTGATCCGCGCATCGAGAAGCTCGCCGTCATCGCCAAATCCGCGGAGATCATTCCGACACGCATCACGTTCGTCGACATCGCTGGTTTGGTGCGCGGCGCATCGAAAGGCGAAGGCTTGGGCAACCAGTTTCTCGCCAACATCCGCGAAGTGGATGCGGTGGTGCACGTTCTGCGCTGTTTCGAGGATGACGACATCACCCATGTCGAGGGCAAGATCGACCCGGTGAGCGACGCGGAAACCGTCGAAACCGAACTGATGATCTCCGATCTCGAAAGCCTCGAAAAGCGCGTCATTCCCATCGAGAAGAAAGCCAAGAGCGGCGAGAAAGAAGCCAAAGAAGCGCACGCGCTGATGATGAAGGCGCTGGTCCTGCTGCGCGAAGGCAAGCCTGCACGTCTCGCAGATCTCACACCGGAAGAGCGCGAGCCCTATCGCCAACTCGGTTTGCTGACGTCAAAGCCAGTTCTCTACGTCTGCAATGTCGATGAAGGTGCGGCGGCAAGCGGCAACAAATACTCAGCGATGGTCGAAGACATGGCGAAGAAGCAGGGCGCAGGCGCCGTCGTCATCTCCGCGCGCATCGAAGAGGAAGTCGCGCAGCTGCCGTCCGGCGAGCGCGAAGAATTTCTATCCAGCCTCGGTCTTGAAGAGCCGGGACTGAACAAGCTGATCCGCGCGGGATATGCGCTGCTCGGCCTCATCACTTTCTTCACCGTGGGTCCGAAAGAAGCGCGCGCATGGACCGTGACCAACGGATCGAAAGCACCGCAAGGCGCAGGCGTGATCCACACGGATTTCGAACACGGCTTCATCCGCGCCGAAACGATTGCCTATAACGATTACATCGCGGGCAACGGCGAAGCCGGCGCGCGCGATGCGGGCAAGTTCCGGCTGGAAGGCAAAGAATACGTCGTGCAGGATGGCGACGTGATGCACTTCCGCTTCAACGCCTGATCCCATGACGCGCGGAAAACAGAAAGCGTCGGCCACGCTCATCCATGTCGATGGGCACGATCTGGAATGGACGCTTCTGCGCGATCAGCAATGGTCGAGCGAGAACGACTATCAGGGCATCACCGTTGCGGTCCGCAAAGCAGGCGTCGTGAAGCGCGAACTTATCCTGAAATATCCCTATCTCGGCGTGCGCGCGAATGGCGCGTGGCGCAGGCCGGATAAGCCGCGCGTAACGCCGGAGATCGTCGAAAGCGCCGTGCGCGCGGCGCTTGAGGCCGGGTGGGAGCCGGAATCGCGCGGCAAACCATTCCATTTCGAAGTGCCGGACGAAGCGGCACAATGACGGAATTGCTGCACTTCGAAGACCTGCCGGTCGGTCGCGTATTCGAGTGCGGTCCCTATCACGTCACCAAAGAAGAGATCTTCGAGTTCGCGCGCGAATTCGATCCGCAGCCGCATCATCTCGACGAAGAAGCGGCGAAAGCATCGATGTTGAAAGGCTTGTCGGCATCTGGCTGGCACATCTGCGCGATGGCCATGCGGATGTTTGCCGACGGCGTGATCCTTAAAGCGGCCAATCGCGGCGGCGTGGGCGCACGCGAAGCGCGGTGGATGAAGCCCGTGCGCCCCGGCGACACGCTGCGCATGGAAGCGGAAGTCGTCGAAGTCAAAGCCTCGCAAAGCAAACCCGTCGGCTTCGTCACCTTCGACTGCCGCATCTTCAACGCGACCGAACAGGTCGCGCTCGTCTCCATGACGCCCATCATTTCGAGGCGCGCATGAATTATTGGGAAGATGTCGAGATCGGCACGCATCGCGATATAGGCACACACACATTCACCGAAGACGAGATCATCGCGTTCGGGAAGAAGTATGACCCGCAAGTGTTTCACATCGATCCCGTCGCCGCGAAAGATTCAATGTTTGGCGGCCTGATTGCCAGCGGCTGGCACACCGCCGCGATGTGGATGAAGCTCTCCATCGCCGAACGAAAGAGCGCTGCGGCCGCTGGCAATCCATTGCAACGTGCGGGCGTTTCGCCCGGCTTTGTCGACATGAAATGGCTCAAGCCCGTGCGGCCTGGCATGACACTGCGCTATTCGGCGGAAGTTACCGGCAAGACGGAATTGCGCTCGCGCCCTGATATGGGCCTGATCGAAACGCGCAATCAGGCGCATGACGAAGCAACCGGCGAGCTCGTGTTCCAGTTCACCGGCAAAGGCTTCGTGCAGCGGCGTCCGCGCTAAGACGAATTGCGAAATTATCCCGGTTGCGCGCCATCGCCGCGCCGCGCTCTAATGGCGCCAGCGACAACGGGAGAACGCACATGCGCGGCAAGATGATCAAAATGAAGATGAGCGATGGCGCTGAGATCGGCGTCTATCACGTCGAGCCGACGGGCGCGCGCCGTGGCGGCGTGGTGCTGATTCAAGAAATCTTCGGCGTCACCGATCACATCAAGGATTGCTGCGACCGTTTTGCCGCCGAAGGCTACGAAGTTCTCGGCCCGGCGATCTACGACCGCGAAGCGCCAGGCTTCCAGGCCGAATACACGCCGGAAGGAATCCAGCAGGCGATCAAAATCGCGCGCGGCGAACATCCGTTCGATCTGTCGGTAAAGGATATGCAGACCTGCATCGACGCGCTGAAAAGCAAAGGTGCGGTGTTCATCACCGGCTATTGCTATGGCGGATCGGTGAGCTGGGCTGCGGCATGCCGTTGCGATGGCCTCTCCGCATCATCGGCATATTACGGCAGCCTCGTTCCGCAGTTCGCGAACGAGAATCCGAAATGCCCAACGATCTGCCATTTCGGCGAACACGATCACGGCATTCCGATGGAACAGGTCGAGAAAGTGAAGAAAGCGCATCCAGAAGTGCCGGTCTATGTTTATGACGCCGGCCACGGTTTCAACTCCGACCGCCGCAGCGACTACAACGAAGTCGCCGCCAAACTGGCGATGCAACGGACGCTGGAGTTGTTTAGAACGAATGGGGGGTAAGCCACTTGCCCTGGGTGATCTCGATTATTATTGCGCTATGCTTCGCAACGTCGGCACTTGGTGCTGAGCGTTGCTTGGCGATTTCTGAGTCGCCCCAATCGGCGAAAGCGACGTTATCCGGTGTCTTGCAGCATCAATGGTTTTGGGGACCGCCGAACTTTGGCGAAGACCCCAAGACCGATGCACATTACCAAGACTTTGTTCTTCGATTGGACCATCCCCTTGTGCTGCGTGACAGTCCCGTGCTGCACGGAAACCCTAAGCTGCTGCGTGCAATTCAAATTCGCACCGAATTCGACAAGCCAATTCGCGAAGTCCTTCGCCGACTCGTGGGCAAACACATTGAAACAAGCGGAAATCTTCTCTCGGCGGTTTTACCCTCAGACAACACACCCGTTGTTCAGTGGCCAACAGAAGCGCACTTGAGCCGAATGCGCGCACCGGCTCTGTGCGTTCGCGATGTTTGAGAATCATCGCAAGCTCGCTTCGATATTGCCGCCATCGACCGTGATCACAGCCGCCGTCGTCTTCTCGGCATGGGCGAGATAGACGAAGGCTTCGGCGACCTCACTGGCGTAGACTTCGCGGCCCAGAAGATTGCCCCCCATATAGTCTTTCTCGGAAAGGCCGCGCGCTTTCGAACGTGCGGCAACCATCTCGTCGGTCAGCAAGCCGGAGCGGATGCGGTCGGCGTTCACGGCGTTGGAGCGGATGCCCTCCTTGCCGTAGTCGAGCGCATATTGCTTCATCAGGA
>DASZML010000013.1:0-6763 GCA_035551875.1 Rhizomicrobium sp. | reverse complement strand
ATCCAAGCATGCTTATCGTCTGCTCGGCGGCGCGAATGTTTCGACGGAGATCACCTTCGAACTTCCGTCGACGCGATTCGAAAACATTCGCGGCACTTTATTCGGACGGCAGATCGACGTGTCCGGCATCACCGTCTGCACGCCGATCGACGCCAACAACACGCAGGTCACGCAGATCTTCTATTGGCCCGCGTGGCTAGCTTTCCTCAAGCCGTTCTTCATGGCCATCGGCCCGACATTCCTTGGCGATGACCGCCGCGTGGTCGAGATGCAGAAAGAAGGACTGAAATACAATCCGCCCCTGATGCTCATCCAGGATTCCGACGTGCCTGCCATGTGGTACCACCGCCTGAAGAAAGCCTGGGCGGACACGACCACGAACGGAACACCATTCGTAAACCCGGTGAAAGAACGCACGCTTCGCTGGCGAAGTTAAACCGTAACGCATCGATTCGGTGGACGGTTTTGCACTGCGGCAATTCGAGGGTTGCGACAGACGGCACAAGGGTCTAGACGATCCCCTTAACCTGCAATTTGACCGGGCCAAACGCGCGAAATGCGCGGGCGGACGTTCGCGCGCGAGAAACCATGCCCAAACGCCAAGACATTCACACCGTCATGATCATCGGCGCGGGGCCTATCGTCATCGGGCAGGCGTGCGAGTTCGATTATTCCGGCGCACAGGCGTGCAAGGCGCTGCGGGCTGAGGGCTATCGCGTGGTGTTGGTGAATTCCAATCCCGCCACGATCATGACCGATCCCGACATGGCGGACGCAACATACATCGAACCGATCACGCCGGAATTCGTCGAGAAGGTCATCGCGCGCGAAATACCGAATGTACCGGCGGGCAAGAAATTCGTGCTGCTGCCGACGATGGGAGGACAGACCGCGCTCAACACCGCGCTGTCGCTGCGCAAACGCGGCGTGCTGGAGAAATACGATATCGAATTGATCGGTGCCTCCGCCGACGCCATCGACAAGGCAGAAGACCGCGCACTCTTCCGTCAGGCGATGATGAAGATCGGTCTCGAAGTGCCGCGTGGCCAAACGCTGAAAGGCTATCTGCGTCACAAGAAGGACGATCACGGCAACTTCCTCTATGACGGCCAGAACAATCCGATCATGGAGCTTTCGCCGGAAGCCTTCGCCCATGCGATGCAAGCGCTGGATGAAGTGGGATTGCCTGCCGTCATACGCCCCAGCTTCACGCTCGGGGGCACAGGTGGTGGCATCGCGTATAACCGCGAAGAGTTTTTCGAAATCGTCGAAGGCGGCCTAGATGCCTCGCCCACCAACGAAGTTCTGATCGAAGAAAGCGTTCTTGGCTGGAAAGAGTTCGAGATGGAAGTCGTGCGCGATAAGGCGGACAACGCCATCATCATCTGCTCCATCGAGAATGTGGACCCGATGGGCGTGCATACCGGTGATAGCATCACCGTCGCCCCTGCTCTCACGCTGACGGACAAAGAATATCAGCGCATGCGCTCCGCCAGCATCGCGGTATTGCGCGAGATTGGCGTCGAGACCGGCGGATCGAACGTGCAGTTCGCGGTAAATCCGGCGGATGGACGCATGGTCATCATCGAGATGAATCCACGCGTGTCGCGTTCGTCCGCGCTGGCATCCAAGGCGACGGGTTTTCCGATTGCGAAAATCGCGGCGAAACTCGCGGTCGGCTACACGCTCGACGAACTTCAGAACGACATCACCAAAGTCACACCGGCGTCGTTCGAGCCGACCATCGATTATGTGGTGACGAAGATCCCACGCTTCGCATTCGAGAAATTCCCTGGCTCCGAGCCGGTGCTGACGACCTCGATGAAATCGGTCGGTGAAGCGATGGCCATCGGCCGCACCTTCGCGGAGTCGCTGCAGAAAGCGCTGCGCTCGATGGAGACGGGGCTGACGGGCCTCGACGAAATCGATCTGCCCGACGATCCAAACGCGGTGCGCGCTGCGCTGGCGAAAGCGACGCCGGATCGTCTGCGCGTCGCGGCACAAGCAATGCGGAATGGATTCAGCGTCGAGGACGTCGCCGCGATCACGAAATACGATCCGTGGTTTCTGAACGAGATGGCGCACATCATCGCCGTCGAAAAGCAAATCCGCGCGGGCGGTCTTCCGAAAGATGCCGCAAGCTTGCGCCGCCTGAAAAGCATGGGTTTTTCCGACGCGCGCATCGCCAAGCTCACCGGCCTGAAAGAGAAAGATGTCCGCACCGTGCGCGCTTCGCTCGACGTGCATCCGGTATTCAAGCGCATCGACTCTTGCGCGGCGGAGTTCGCGGCGATCACGCCGTATATGTATGCGACGTACGAAACACCGGTCGGTGGAGTAGCGGAGTGCGAATCCAAACCGACCGACAAGAAAAAGATCATCATTCTCGGCGGCGGGCCCAATCGCATCGGCCAGGGCATCGAGTTCGACTATTGCTGCTGCCACGCCGCGTTCTCGCTGTCGGCGCAGGGCTATGAGACCATCATGGTCAACTGCAACCCGGAAACGGTATCGACCGACTACGACACCTCCGACCGCCTCTATTTCGAGCCGCTGACCGCGGAAGATGTGTTGGAGATCGTGCGCGTCGAGAAATCGAGAGGTTTGCTCGTCGGCGTGATCGTGCAGTTCGGCGGCCAGACGCCCCTCAAGCTCGCCAACATGCTCACCGAGGAAGGCGTGCCACTGCTTGGCACTTCCGCCGACGCCATCGATCTCGCGGAAGATCGCAAGCGTTTCCAGGTTCTGCTCAACGAACTCAACCTCAAGCAGCCAAAGAACGCCACCGCGATGACAGCGGAAGAAACCCTCGCCGCCGCGAAAGCTGTTGGTTATCCCATCATCCTGCGCCCTTCTTACGTTCTCGGGGGACGCGGCATGGTTGTCGTCCCGGACGAAGCATCCCTGAAGCAGGCCGTTCAATCCGGCGACGTGTTCCGCATCTCCGGCGACAATCCGGTCCTGATCGACGGGTTCCTCCATCACGCCATCGAAGTGGATGTCGATGCGATCTGCGATTCCGATGGCGATGTGATGATTGCCGGCATCATGGAACATATCGAAGAAGCCGGCGTGCATTCCGGCGACTCCGCCTGCGCGATCCCACCCCATTCGCTTTCCGCCAAGACCATCGCCGAGATCGAGCGCCAAACCATCGAGATGGCCAAAGCGCTCAACGTGCGTGGCCTGATGAATGTGCAATACGCCGTGCAAGGCGACGACATCTATGTGCTGGAAGTGAATCCGCGCGCCAGCCGCACGGTGCCGTTCGTCGCCAAAGCCGTTGGCTTACCGATCGCCGCCATCGCCGCGCGTGTCATGGCGGGTGAGAAATTGAAATCCTTCGATCTCAAGAAATCGAAGTCCGGTCACACCGCAGTGAAGGAAGCGGTGATGCCGTTCAACCGATTCCCCGGCGTGGACGTGATCCTCGGCCCCGAAATGCGTTCGACCGGCGAAGTAATGGGCCTCGACGAAAACTTCGGCCGCGCCTTTGCGAAGAGCCAGGTCGGCGCCGGATTGAAACTGCCGCTCTCCGGCACCGTGTTCATCTCTGTGAAGGATGCGGACAAGGATCTGACGCTGAAGCCCGCGCGCGAATTGCTCGACATGGGTTTCGATTTGATAGCCACGCGCGGCACGGCGAAATTTCTTGAGCAGAACGGTCTCGCGGTAAAGACCGTGAACAAGGTTCTCGAAGGCCGTCCGCATATCGTTGATGCGATCAAGAACGGCGAAGTGCAGCTCGTTTTCAACACGACCGAAGGCTCGCAAGCGCTGGCGGATTCGTTCTCGATCCGCCGCACGTCGCTGGTGCAGAAAGTCCCGTACTACACGACGATCGCTGGCGCGGCTGCGGCCACACAGGCCATCGCGGCACTCCGGACGGGCTCGCTCGAAGTGGCACCCCTGCAGAGCTACAAATAGTTAAAGGCCGGAACGATAAACCGGTTGTCGGCGTTGCCCCCATCGCGACTCTTGAAGTCGGGACAGGTAAATCTTATTGTTCGAACCGTGATCGCCCTATGAGTGGACAAGAAAGTCCAGGCGTAACAAGTACTTAAGTGAAATCCAGCGCTTCCGAACCGGCAAGCCCATGCCGGAGGGAGCGTTTTTGACATTATTTGGGACGCAGGAATTGCCATGGAACGTATTCCGATGACCGCCTCCGGTTTGAAAACCCTGGAGGGAGAGCTGAACCAACTCAAGAACGTGGAACGACACGAAATCATCAAGCACATCGCCGAAGCGCGCGCGCATGGCGATCTCTCCGAGAACGCGGAATACCACGCGGCGAAGGAGAAGCAGTCTTTCATCGAAGGCCGCGTGATCGAGCTCGAGGACATGATCGGCCGCGCCGAGGTCATCGACGTTAGCAAACTGTCGGGCAGCAACGTGAAGTTCGGCGCGACGGTTACGCTCGTGGATGAAGATACCGACGAGAAGAAGAAATATCAGATCGTCGGCGATCACGAGGCAGACGCGAAGAAGGGCCGCATCTCGTTGTCGTCGCCCATTTCGCGCGCGCTGATCGGCAAGGTGAAGGGCGACACGGTGGAAGTCGCGGCGCCTGGTGGCGCGCGGTCGTACGAGATCCTGAAGGTCGAGTTCGTTTAAGGCCGGCGCGCAATAACCGCCGTCATCTCTGCCAATTCGACAAACCGGTCGTCCGGCGACTGTTCCGCAAGCATGGCGCGCAATTCGGATTCGAATTGGTCTTGCTTGTCGCCCAGCTTCTGCGGCGAACTGGTGGACATCGAAAAAGCGAGACCGACAACATCGTCGGCGCTCAATTCGCGGCGCACGAATACGCTCACGCGCTCCACGCGGTTGAATACCGAACTCATCAAGACGGATTCGTGCGAGCGGTGATCTGCGCTTTGCCGTGCACGAACGTGACAAGACTCGGTACGGCCATAGCGATCCGCAAGATCGTTCAGCTTCTCGCGCCAACGGTTCTCGATCGTGTGATTGCGAAGATCATGCATCAGAGCGACCGCGCCGTCGCGCGTCACAACCCTATCGAGCGCCGCCAGCGTCGGTTCGCGATCCATCCAGTGGAACGAGCGGCCCATAGTCACCAGTTTGAACGGACCACCGGATGGAAGATCGAACGAACTGCCCTGCTTCAACGTGGCTGTGACACCGGCCTCACGGGCGGCTTCCGCGGCGGCGTCGAGCATCCCGGGCTCCGGATCGACGCCCGTGACCTTCATGCCTTCCTGCGCGAAGGGGATTGTGAGTAACCCCGGCCCGCAGCCTAGGTCCATCATCGGATCGCCCGGCTTCAATCCCACGCGCTCGATGACGCGGCGGATCAGCAGAGGCGGATAGCCTAGCCGATATCGGGAATAGAACGGGACCGTCGTCTGAAAACGGCGCGGGTCGTAGGTCTCAGCAGGCGTGGGCATGGTTCGTTTTGTTTTGGCCGCGCACTTCTTATACTAGGTCACAACCTTTTGGGCGGGAATCATGGCGACCATCGCGCTCGTTGACGACGACAAGAACATCCTGGCCTCCGTCTCCATGTTGCTGGAGCAGGAAGGCTATTCCGTGAAAACATTTTCCGATGGCGCCGCCGCGCTGACGGGCCTCTCCGCCTCGCCGCCCGACCTCGCGATCCTCGATATCAAGATGCCGCGCATGGACGGATTGGAGCTTCTCCGCCGCCTGCGCCAAGGGGGCGACCTGCCGGTCATCTTTCTCACGTCGAAAGACGAAGAGATCGACGAGCTGATGGGGCTCAACGCCGGTGCGGACGACTACATCCGCAAACCATTTTCCCAGCGACTTCTTTTGGAGCGCGTGAAGGCGGTATTGCGCCGGAACGACGGCGGCAACCAATCCGGCGTTGGCCCAGCCGACGGCGAGCCAAAGAAGGAAGCACTCGTTCGTGGCAAGCTCGCGCTCGATCCACAGCGCCATGAGTGCACCTGGGATGGGAAGGCCGTGCGCCTCACTGTCACCGAATTCTTGATCCTGCAATGCCTCGCGCAGCGCCCTGGCTTTGTGAAAAGCCGCGACAATCTCATGGACGCGGCTTACGACGACCAGGTCTATGTCGACGACCGGACTATCGACAGCCACATCAAGCGCCTGCGCAAGAAGTTCAAGGTCGTCGACGACAATTTCGATGCCATCGAGACGTTGTATGGCGTTGGCTATCGTTATCGCGAAGCCTGACGCGCGGCCGTGAATCTGGCCTTACAGCGAAGGTCGCGTTTTTCGGCGCTCACCAGGCGTATTATCTACTTCAACGCCGTCGCGCTCATTCTTCTGTTGGGCGCGACCTTCGTGGTCGAAACCAACGGCCGCAGCCTAATCGACGAACGCGTCAGCGCCATCCGCCAGCAGGCATTGATCGTGTCGAATACGCTCGGCGAATACACGACCAACCAAGACACGCGGACGATCAAGCCGGAAGAAACCGAGACGCTACTGAAACAACTCATCCAGCCAACCAATCTGCGGGCGCGCATCTACGACAAGACCGGCAGGCTGATGATCGACACGCGCAACCTTCTGCCGCGCAACGTCGTACAAACGGTTGAACTGCCACCGCTGGACTTTTGGAGCCGGGTGAACGCGGCGTTGTCACGTGTTTACGAGGGCATCATCGGTGTGCGGCCATTCTCACAACTCCCCGTCTATTCCGAAGGCGGAAGCGATGGGCGCATATATTCCGAAGTGAGCGCCGCACTAACCGGCGAACCGTACACGACGGCCGAACGTGTGGATCAGCAAAACAAGCTCGTCCTCTCCG
>DASZML010000012.1:0-3380 GCA_035551875.1 Rhizomicrobium sp. | reverse complement strand
GAGTGCGAGGCCAAGACCAGCGCCTGCATGTTCGCCCGGTTTGCCCTTGGCGGAGAAGCGTTCGAATGCGTTCGCTTTCACTTCCGGCGCAAGCCCCGGACCGGAATCGGATACGGAAATCTGAACGTCCTGGCCGGCAATGTGCGCTGCAAGCGTGATCGCGCCGCCGCGCGGCGTGAATCGGAATGCGTTTGAGAGCAGGTTGAAAACGATCTGGCTGATGCGGCGCTGATCCAGCACGACGCTGCCGATGTCGGCGGGCACTTCGACCGCAAATCTGATATCCAGGCTTTCGGCATGTTTGCGCAACGGTTCGGCCACGCGCTCCAACAGCTCATGAAGATCGACGTGGCTTAATTCCAGCCGCATCGTGCCGGAATCGATCATCGCCAGATCCAGGATGTCGCTGGTGACGACCGCCAGCTTCTCGGACGCAGCAAGAATGTCCTGAACATAGGCCGCCTGCTTTTCACTAAGCGGTCCCGCAATGCCCGACGCCAGCATGTCGGCAAAGCCGCGCACGGCGTTCAAGGGATCGCGAAACAGGAACGATGCCTGATGCACAAAGTCGGACTTGAGCTGGTCGGCCGCTTCCAAGGCTTGCGCGCGTTCGCGCAGGGCGCTTTCAATACGCGAACGGTCTGTGACGTCCGCGAAGGTGACGACAACGGCCCCGTCCGGCAAAGGCGCGAGCGACACCGAAACAATGGTGCGGTCGTTGCGTTGAAGTTCGCCCCAGTCGCGCCGCCGCGTTGTGGTTGACGCCATCTCTGCGGCGAGTTTCTGCCACGCGCTGTTTTCGCCAAAGCGTGCCGCGCAGATCTCGGCGATGCGCGTGATGTGCGGTTCGCCGGAAAGCTCGTTGGGTTGCATGTCCCAAATCCGCGCGAACGCGGCATTGTGAAGTTTCATGCGCCCGTCGGTTCCAAACACCGCCACGGCTTCCTGCAGCGCATCGAGCGTGGTGGTCTGTACTTTGGAGAGTGTGTTGAACGAGCTTTCCAGCTCGATCTTCTCGGTGACGTCTTCGAAGAGAAAAGTGAGACCGCCGAACGGATGCGGTTGTGGCACCACGCGCAAGGTCTTCCCGCCGGGCAAATGCCACACGTCGTCTTCGAGTTCGTCGCCGGGTTTTTCATAGAGCGAGAGACGCTGACGCTTCCATGCTTGAAAATCCCGCTGCTCGGGAAGCTTTCGCGCTTCGCGCAAACGGTCGAGCATTTCACCGTCGCCCGGATGCGTATCGAGCCATTGTTCCGGCAATTTCCAAAGCCGGACGAAGGCGCGGTTGTAGAAGGTCAGCTTCTGATCGCGCCCAAAGATGGCGACGGCTGTTGCGAGCTTGTCGAGGATGTCGGCGTTGGCATCGACCTGTTGCTGCAACTTGGCTTCGGCGTTGGAAATGTCGGTGACATCGATGGCGCTGCCGACGATCTGACCGCTTTCCAGCGGCACATGCGTGAACGCGAGAGCGCGGCGTTGTCCGCCGACGATGGCGAAGCGCTTGGACTCGGTTGGCTGACCTTCGGCGCGCGCGGTGGCCGCGAGATCTTTTTCGGTGCGATCGAGCGCCGTCTGCAATCCCGCTGCGAATTCCGCATCGGGCGCCCCGGTGGCCGCGGCGAACGCGCGATTGCCCCACACCAGCGACATCGTCTTGTCGCGCAGCCAAACTGGAATGGGCAGCGCATCGAGCAGGCTGCGGAAGTCTGGCGCGGCTTCCACCGCGTTTTTGTCTTCGGGTTCGAGCCACACTGCTGCCAGGCCACCGACCGCACGTCCACGCAATTTGATGGTGCGACCATTCGTGTCGCGCGCTGTAAGCCAGAATGCGGCGCCGCGATCGCTGAGTGCGTCGATGGCCTCGGAAAGCGCGGTCGCATCGGCGCCGGCGAGACACGAATCGAGAATTGATCCCGCGCCGCCATACGATCGCGGTGCTGTGCCGTCGCGGCCCCACACAATGACGGGCGCGCCTCCCGCGGCGATCAAGGCATCGCGCGCGCTTGCGACGGCACGCGAACGCGCATTGGTGTTTTTCAGTGTGCGCCGAAGCTTCGACGCGGCGCGCTGTTCGGCGAGCGCCCACAAACCGGCCGCCATTGCCAGCGCCACGGCGCCGATGCCAACGCCTGCTGCCACTAGCGGTGACTGGGGCAATGGCGTAACGGCGGCCAGTGTTGGCATGGGCGAAAGAACAGCCAGCGCTGCGCAACCCGCGAGCGCGCGACCGGCTATGCGGTTATGCCTATGCCCCCTCTTGGGATGCATATCGTGCCTGCTCCCCCATCGCCCCGGTTCGGCGGCGAATCACCATTGGAATCAAGACGATATGCTTGGGGGTCGAGTCTGACTAGAGAATGTGGTTAAGAAATCGTAAAAACCCAAATATGCCTATCACCTCTAGATTTTGTGGCAAATTCCTATTTTCCGAGTCCGAACAGGTATTTACGCGCTCCGTGTGCGGACGGTAGCCGAAACCGGCGACAGCCGAACGCCGTTGCACTTCCATGATCCTTCCAATGGAAGCCAGGCTGGTGGACGCGCTTCCGCGCACCGGTGCGTGGCAGTTCGAACCCAAGTGGGATGGCTTTCGCTGCGTGGCCACACGGCGCGGCGCGAAGGTCGAACTCACTGCCAAGTCCGGCAAATCGCTCACCCGGTATTTTCCCGAAATCGTGGCGGCTCTGGCAAAGATCAAACACAAGACTTTCACTGTGGATGGCGAATTGCTCATTCCCGTAGGCAGTGCGCTTGCGTTCGATGCGTTGCAGATGCGGTTGCATCCGGCGCAGAGCCGGATCGACAAGCTTTCGCGCGAAACACCCGCGATCCTGATGTTGTTCGACATGCTGCAAGACACGGACGGCACATTATTGATCGACCGGACGCTGACCGATCGCCGCAAAGCGCTGGAGAACTTCATGCGCGGACTTGGTCGCAACGCGACGCTGCGCGTATCGCCCTTCACCCGCGATCTTGCGCAAGCCAAACGCTGGCTGCGCAAAGCCGGGCATGGCGCTCTCGATGGCGTGATCGCGAAGCCGCTCGATCAGCCTTATCAGCCTGGCGAGCGTGCGATGCTGAAAGTGAAGTGCCTGCGCACCGCCGACTGCGTGGTGGGCGGTTTTCGCTATGCGACGGGCAGCAAAGATATCGGCTCATTGCTGCTCGGCCTCTATAACGAAGACGGCAGACTCGATCATGTCGGCTTCACGTCGGGTATTGCCGACGCCGATCAAGCGGCGTTGAAGAAGAAACTGGCGCGCTATCGCGGCGGTGAAGGCTTCAGCGGCAATGCGCCAGGCGGTCCAAGCCGCTGGTCCACCGAACGCAGTGCGGAGTGGGAAAAGCTGAAACCCAAACTGGTCGTGGAAGTG
>DASZML010000011.1:0-3635 GCA_035551875.1 Rhizomicrobium sp. | reverse complement strand
AGCGCACATGGCGAACGCGCCGAGCAAAGGCATCATCCCGCAACTGCCGCCGCACTGCGATTTCCGTACGCCGGAATATGCGGCATTCGAAGGGATCGAGACCAAGAAGTGGGAAGCCACGCGCGGCATGAGCCATTCCTTCGGCTTCAACCATCGCGATACCGACGCCGATTATGAGAGCGTGGCGTCGCTGGTGCATTCGTTCATCGATAGCGTGGCGAAGAACGGCAATCTGCTGTTGAACGTCGGGCCGCGCGGCGAGGATGCGCAGATCCCGCAAGAGCAAGTCTCGCGGCTCAAAGGTTTCGGTGCATGGCTCCGCACCAACGCGGATGGCATTTATGGCACACGTCCATGGACACGCGCCGAAGGCAAGACAGCGGACGGTGGACGGGTGCGCTTCACGGCGAAAGGCGTGCAGGTCTATGCCCATCTGCTCGACTCGCCCCAATCGAACGAGATCATCATCGAAGACGCGCCGCCCGCAAAAAAAGTTGCTCATCTGGCGAGTGGGCGTGATTACCCCTGTGCCTGGTCGGGACAACGGCTGAAGATTGTCCTCGATCAGCCGCTTAGAGCCGCTCCGGCCTACTGTTTCCTGCTCGACTGAGCCATTCATCGCGCAATTTTGTGGCCGAAGTGTTATATGATTTAATTCATAATTGCCTTGACACCGTAACGGTCACAGCGTACAAATCGCTCACATCTCGAATTGCGCCCGAAACAAACGCCCCTGCCCCTTGCGGGCGGGCGCGCGGCGCGTTTCGATTGCACCAACGATATTCGGAAAACGCCATGAAAAAACTTCTGATCGCCAATCGCGGCGAGATCGCCATCCGCATCGCGCGGACGGCCGCCGAGATGGGCATTGTCACCCTCGCCATTTATTCCGAGGACGACGCGCTCTCGCTGCATGTGAAGAAAGCCGATGAAACGCGCGGGCTGATCGGCAAAGGACCTGCGCCGTATCTCGATATCGAGCAGATCGTACAGATCGCGAAGGACGCGGCCGCTGATGCGATCCATCCCGGCTACGGTTTCCTTGCGGAGAGTGCGGGGTTCGCGCGTGCGTGCGCAGCGGCGAACATCGCGTTCGTCGGGCCGACCCAGGAAGCGCTTGAGCTGTTTGGCGACAAACATCGCGCGCGCGAGTTGGCCGAAGTCGTGAAAGTGCCCATCATGCCCGGCACGCAAGGCGGCGTCACGCTCAACGAAGCGCGCGCGTTTTTGAACAAGACCGGTGCGATCATGTTGAAAGCCGTAGCCGGTGGCGGCGGGCGCGGCATGCGTCCGGTGCTCGAACACAAAGATCTTGAACAAGCCTTCGCGCGCTGCGAATCCGAAGCCAAGCTCGCCTTCGGCAATGGCGCGCTCTACGCGGAAGAATTCTTCCCGCGCGCGCGGCATGTCGAAGTGCAGATCGTTGGCGATGGCGCGAATTTTAGTCACATCTGGGACCGCGAATGTTCGCTGCAGCGCGCGCGGCAGAAGATCGTGGAGATCGCACCGGCGGTAGATATTCCGCGTGCGATGCGCGCAAAGTTGTTCGACGCAGCAATCGCGCTCGCGCAAGCCGCGAAATACAAAAGCCTCGGCACCGTCGAGTTTCTCGTCGCGGGCGATCGCTTCGCCTTCATCGAAGCCAATGCGCGGCTTCAGGTGGAACACACCGTCACCGAGGAGGTCACCGGCCTGGATCTGGTGCGGGTGCAGCTCGAAATCGCCAGCGGGAAATCGCTGAAGGATTTGCACCTCACGCAACCCGAAATCCCGCAGCCGCGCGGCGTCGCGATCCAGACACGCATCAATATGGAGACGATGACAGAAGACGGTGGCGTGAAGCCTGCGGGCGGAACGCTCACCGCGTACGATCCGCCGTCCGGCCGGGGGGTTCGCGTCGATGGCTTCGGTTATGCCGGGTATCAGACCAATGCGCGTTTCGACTCGCTGCTCGCAAAAGTGATCGCACATGCGCCGTCGCTAGCTGAGGCCAAAAGCAAAGCCTATCGCGCGTTATGCGAATTCAAGATTTCCGGGGTGCCAACGAATATCGCCTTTCTGCAGAACGTGTTGCTGCATCCCGATGTCGACAAATCTGCGCATACCCGCTTCATCGAGGAGAACATCGCCACGCTGCTCACCCAGCGCGATGAGGACCATCAGAAACTGTTCTTCGAGCCACCCAGAGCAGTGCGGCGCGCAGGTGCGAAAGTCGATAGCGGCGATCCGCTGGCGGTTCTGGCGCATGGAAAAGACGGCAGCGAGCCGCAAACCACCGAAGAGATCGCCGCGCCGGACGGTACTTCCGTTCTACGCGCACCGCTTCAGGGCACGATCATCAGCCTATCAGTTATGCCGGGCGCGCAAGTTCGCAAAGGCGATGCCGTCGTCATCATGGAAGCGATGAAGATGGAGCATGTCATCACCGCGCATGTTTCCGGTACGTTGCAATCTTTCGCCGCAGAAACCGGTGACACGGTGTTCGAAGATGCACCGCTGGCGTTCATCGAAGAAGGCGATGTCGCGCATTCCGCCGAGGCGAAAGAAGAAGCGATCGATCTGGACGAAATCCGTCCCGATCTTGCCGAACTTTACAAGCGCCGCAACAAGCTGAAGGACGAGCACCGCCCCGAAGCCGTCGCGCGGCGGCGCAAAACCGGCCAGCGCACCACGCGCGAGAACATCGAAGACCTCTGCGATCCCGGCTCGTTCACGGAATACGCCTCACTCGTCGTCGCGGGCCGCTTGCGCCGTAATTCGATGGAAGAACTGATCGACCGCACGCCGGGCGACGGTCTCGTCATGGGCCTTGGCCGCGTCAACGGCGACAAATTCGCGGACGAGAAATCGCGAATCGTCGCGATGTCTTACGATTACACCGTGCTCGCGGGCACGCAGGGTCTGCGCAACCATCAGAAGAAAGACCGCATGATGCACATCGCCGAGCAATGGCGATTGCCGGTCGTGTTCTTCACCGAAGGTGGCGGCGGGCGGCCCGGCGATACCGACGCGATGAGCGCGGGCGGCCTCAACGTCACGACCTTCATGCAGTTCGCGAAGCTGTCCGGCCTTGTGCCGCTCGTCGGCATCAACTCGGGTTACTGTTTCGCGGGCAATGCCGCCCTGCTCGGTTGCTGCGATGTCATCATCGCAACGAAGAACTCGTCCATCGGCATGGGCGGCCCCGCGATGATCGAAGGCGGCGGGCTTGGCGTGTTCAAGCCGCAGGATGTCGGCCCCGTGTCGGTGCAGGCGCCCAACGGCGTCATCGACGTGGTGGTGGAGGACGAAGAAGAAGGCGTCGCCGTCGCAAAAAAATATCTTTCCTACTTTCAGGGCGCACTTTCGAACTGGCAATGTGCCGATCAGCGCCTGCTGCGTCGCGCGATTCCGGAAAACCGTCTACGCGTCTATGAGATCCGCGATGTGATCGGCACGATGTGCGACACCGGCTCGGTGCTGGAGTTGCGCAAGCAATTCGGCGTGGGCATGATCGCCGCGTTCGCGCGTGTCGAAGGCCGGCCCATCGGCATCGTCGCCAACAATCCGAAACATCTGGGCGGGGCGATCGACCGCGATGGGTCGGACAAAGCCGCGCGCTTCATGCAGCTGTGCGAAGCGTTTGACATTCCGGT
>DASZML010000010.1:0-6354 GCA_035551875.1 Rhizomicrobium sp. | reverse complement strand
ATCACAACCGACGAGCGCGCTTCGCCTTCCATCGGCTGTGGTACAAGAAAGCGCTGCAATGGCGCGGGATCGGCCACCGTCGCCGACAATCCGATGCGACGATGCTTCGGTGCGATGGTTTGCAATCGCGACAAGCCGAGCGCCAGCAGATCGCCGCGCTTGGAATTGTGCAGCGCGTGAAGCTCGTCCAGCACCACCGCTTTCACATGCCCAAAGAATCGGTCGGCATCGCGTGAAGCGAGCAGCAGCGCGAACTGCTCCGGCGTCGTGAGCAAAATATCCGGCGGTCGATACTTCTGACGTTGGCGGCGGCCCGGCGGTGTATCGCCCGTGCGCGTTTCGACCCGGACCGGAAGGTCCATCTCCGCAACCGGCGTTTCGAGATTGCGCGCGACGTCCACCGCGAGCGCTTTCAGCGGCGAGATATAAAGCGTGTGCAGATTGGAGGAGCGGGCGCGTTTGGGCGTTTCCGCGAGGTCAATCAGGCTGGGCAGAAATCCGGCCAGCGTCTTGCCGCCGCCGGTCGGCGCAACGAGCAACACCGATTCTCCGCGCTGCGCATGTTCGATCAATGCGAGCTGATGCGCGCGCGGCGCCCAGCCACGGCGCGCGAACCAGTTCTCGAATACAGGCGGCAGCGGCGACAGGCCGGGCAGCGTTTGAAGCATGGCGCAAACTAGCAAATTCGCCAGGCCAAAACCCAAGCCAAAACGCCATGTGCAAGGGGCTTTCTCATTTGCTAGCTTTCGAGCGCAATTCGCGGGTCGGCAGCATGTTTCTACTGATCAAGGACGTTCTGACACCCGCGGAAGTAGCCGAGGTGCGCCAGCTTGCAGGCCGGATGAAATTCATCGACGGCCGAGCGTCCAATCCGCACAACATCGCCAAAAGCAATCTGCAGGCCGATCTCAACACGCCGGAGTCCCAGCGCGCTTCGCAGATCGCGGGCGCCGCAATCGCGCGAAACGAACAATTCAGCAATTTCGCCTTTCCCAAACGCATTGCCGCGCCACTTTTGTCGCGTTACGAGCCCGGCATGAAGTACGGCGTTCATGCCGATTCAGCTTATCTCCCCCTGCCAAATGGCCCTCTGCGTTCGGACGTCTCGCTCACATTGTTTGTTGGCGATCCTACGAGCTACGACGGCGGCGAGCTTGTCGCCCATTTCAACTCAGAGAAAATCGTCATCAAGGGCGAACCGGGATCCATGATGGTCTATCCCTCAACGACCTTGCACGAGGTCAATCCGGTGACGCGCGGCGAAAGATTGTGCTTCTTCAGCTTCATCGAAAGCGTCATTCCGGATCAGACAAAGCGCGATCTTCTATATCAGCTGAACGAGGTCTACGCGTTGGAAGGCCTCAAGATGGATTGGGAGAACCGCGTGCGATTGCAGCATGTCAGCGGCAACCTTCACCGCATGTGGTCGAGATAACAAAACCGGGAGCGAAATATGGATTTGATGTTCAAGGACGGATTGCTGAAGGGTAAGCGCATTCTCGTCACCGGCGGCGGCACGGGTCTGGGCGAAGTCATGGCCGAGGCTTACGCGCAGCTTGGCGCGACGGTTTACATCTGCGGACGGCGGCAAGCCGTGCTCGAGGAGACCGCGAAGAAAATCTCCGATAAGACCGGATCCAAAGTGAAAGGTATGGCGCTCGACATCCGCGTCGCCGAAGCGGTTGACGATGTCGTCGCACAGATCTGGGCGGATGGCGGTCCGTTGACCGGTCTCGTCAACAACGCCGCTGGCAATTTCATCAGCCGCACGAAAGACCTCTCGCCGCGCGGGTTCAATGCCATCGCCGATATTGTTTTCCGTGGTTCGTTCTATGTCACTCTTGCTTGTGGAAAGCGCTGGGTTGACGGCGGCAACAAGGCCAGCGTGATCTCGATCCTCACCACATGGATATGGAACGGCGGGCCATTCACCGTGCCGTCTGCGATGTCGAAAGCCGGTCTCAACATCATGACCAAATCGCTCGCGACCGAATGGGGGCCGAACGGCATTCGCCTCAATGCCATCGCGCCCGGACCTTTTCCGACGAAAGGCGCGTGGGATCGTCTGTCACCGCAATCAGCGAATCGCGGCGAGTCGCGCAATCCGATTCCGATGGGCCGCAATGGCGAGATGCCGGAGCTTGCGAATCTCGCCGTGTTCCTGATGGCCGATGGCTGCGATTATCTCACCGGACAAACGATTGCGATCGACGGCGCGATGCATCTTTCATCGGGTGGAAATTTCGCGGCGTTGTCCGCGCTCGGCGACAGCGATTGGGAGCGCATTCGCAACGAGATTCGCGGTTCCAACGACAAGGACAAGGCGCAACGCGCGGTCTAGTTCCATCGATTTAATCGTTGACCTTCGTGCTTTGCGGGCGGAGAATTTCCCAACGTCGTTTGCAGTCTTGAGAGCAGGTCTCTCCATCGGATTGAAACCGATCTCGACAGCGAACGAACCGAGTGCAACGCTAGAAGGAGGCTTCGCATGGAAGAAACTCCACCGGGTATAAGACCGGCGCTCCGCGCATGCCGCGGAGCACAGCCGATCGCTGATAACATCGGCTGCCAACACACAATTTGACATGATAATGCGGATGACTTCCGCACAAACCCCTTGTGGGCAAGGAAGCCACTGCTTCCTTTATGCGAAACCTCGCTGGCAACAGCGGGGTTTCGTTTTTGCGCGCCAACACGAATCGTGACGCAATCCTCGCGTTCGATTCGGGATCAGTATGAATCGCAAGGAATGGAACAATCTCGCGGCCACGTTCGAGAAGAACGTGTGCGACATCTCCCGCGAGGAAACGCACGATCAGGTCCGCCGCTATGTCGCGCTGGCGAAAGTCCCGAGGCGCGGTGCTGTGCTCGCCGATATGGGCTGCGGCATCGGCACATTTATCCTGCAATACGGCAACCGCTTCGCGCAGATCTTCGGCGTGGAGTATGCCGCGAAGATCATCGCGCGCGCCAAGAAGCGCTGTACCGATGTTTCCGGCGTCGAATGGCATACGGCAGGTGTCGAAGCGGCAGGAAAGCACATCGGCCCGCGCGCCGATTTCACTGTCTGCATGAATGTCATCACAGTTCCCAATAAAGCGCGCAGGCGCGCGATGTGGGATGGTTTAGCATCCGTCACGAAACGCGGCGGCCAGGCGCTGGTGGTGGTGGCGTCCATCGAATCCGAAGAGATGATCGAAGGGCTATTACGCGAAGGCCGCGCGATCCGTGCCGACGGTCTCGTCGATCACGACGGCGCACTGCAGAAGCATTTCGCGCGTGAAGAATTGCGCAAAGACTTTTCAGATGCCGGTTTCGCAGTCAAGAAAATCGGAAAGGCGTTCTATCCGTGGGCCAAGGAAGGCTTGCGCGAAACCGCCAAACGCCGCGCCAGCCGCCCGTGGGACTGGATCGCGCTGGCGCAGCGCATTTAACTGAACGCCTGCAGCCCCGTCATCGCGCGGCCCATAATGAGCGCATGGATGTCATGCGTGCCTTCGTAAGTATTCACCGCTTCCAGATTGAGCACATGGCGGATCACACCATATTCGTCCGACACGCCGTTGCCGCCGTGCATGTCTCTCGCCTCGCGCGCGATGGCCAGCGCCTTGCCGCAGTTGTTGCGTTTCATTAGCGAAATAGCCGGCGGCGCGGCGCGGCCTTCGTCCATCAAGCGCCCCAATCGCATCGCGCCGGCCAACCCCAGCGTGATTTCCGTTTGCATGTCGGCGAGCTTTTTCTGGATGAGCTGGTTGGCGGCGAGCGCACGGCCGAATTGCTTGCGCTCCATCGTGTAATTGCGCGCGGCATGCCAGCAAAACTCTGCGGCACCCATCGCGCCCCACGCGATGCCATAGCGCGCACGATTGAGACAACCGAATGGCCCCGCGAGCCCGCGTACGTTCGGCAGCAACGCGCTTTCCGGTACCAGGCAATCCTGCAACACGATCTCGCCGGTCACGCTGGCGCGCAGCGAGAACTTGCCTTCGATCTTCGGTGTCGAAAATCCTTTCGTGCCGCGCTCCACGACGAAGCCGCGAATGTCGCCATCCAGTTTCGCCCACACCACCGCCACGTCGGCGATCGGCGAATTGGTGATCCACATCTTGGCGCCGTTGAGGCGATAGCCGTTCGTGTCTTTCACCGCACGCGTGACCATGCCACCGGGATCGGAACCGAAGTCCGGCTCAGTGAGGCCGAAGCAGCCGACGAACTCGCCAGTCGCCAGCTTCGGCAGATAGCGCATGCGCTGTTCTTCGGAGCCGTAAGCAAAAATCGGGTGCATGACGAGCGAGTTCTGCACGCTCATTGCCGAGCGATAGCCGCTATCCACGCGCTCGACTTCGCGCGCGACGAGGCCGTAACAAGTGTAGTTCAGATCGCCGCCGCCATAGACCTCCGGTAACGTGCAGCCGAGAAAACCCATCTCGCCCATTTCGGTCATGATGGCGCGGTCGAACGTTTCTTCACGGAATCCCATCTTCACGCGCGGCAGAAGTTTGTCCTGGCAATAACCGCGCGCGCTATCGCGTACCATGCGCTCCTGCTCGGAGAGTTCTTCATCCAGCAACAGCGGATCGGACCAATCGAACGGATTGGATTCGAGTTTGGCGGGTGCGTGGGGCGATTTCGGCGCGGCGCTCATGGACCTATCCGGCAAAGAATTCGAGAACGGCCTGCTTATAGACCTTGTCGCCCACCGCCGTCATGTGATCGCGATTTGGGACCGTGACGGCACGCCCATGCGCGAAGGCCGCCGCCAGCGGATCAGGCGCGCCGGTGAGCACGTCTTTCTCGCCGCATACGACCATCACAGGTGTTTGCACCTTCGCCAGCGTTTCGCGCGAGAACACATCGCGGCTGCCGCGCATGCAGGCGGCGAGCGCAATGCGATCCTTGCCCGCCTGATCGGCGAAAGCGCGAAAGTCGCGCGCGGTGCGATTGGTGATGGTGGATGCATCCTCCACCATCAACGCATCGGCAATCATCAAGCGGCGTTGGGGATCGGCAACAGCGGCTTCGGCGGCTTTGAGATCGAGATAGCTCGCGCCCACTCCGCCGATCACAACCTTCTCGAACAACTCGGGGTGTTTCACCGCAAGCGCCATGCTGATGTAACCGCCCATCGAATAGCCCATGAGGAATGTCTTCGATACGCCCGCGGCTTTCATGATAGTGATGACGTCGTTCGCCATCGTCTCGTGGCCATAGGCTTTCGGATCGTGCGGCTTATCGCTTTCGCCGTGGCCGCGATTGTCCATGGCGATCACTTTGTATCCACCGCCGTTCAGCGTCTGATACCAGCCCGGCGCACGCCAATTCTGCACGCGGTCCGAAGCGAAGCCGTGCACCAGCACGATCGGCTTGCCCTCGCCCGCGATCTCGTAAGCGATTTTCACGCCGTCCGGCGCGGTTGCGAATTGCGTCATATCGGGCCTTCCGTTGCGGCGCGCGACATTCGCAAACGTGCGCATGACTGTCTATGATCCGGCCGCTTTCGCACGCGGAAACCCCATGAACCTCTGGCTTCTCATCGCCGCGATCAACGGCGCGCTCGCGGTCGCCGCCGGAGCGTTCGGCGCACATGGGCTTCAAGGCCGTCTCGACGCGCATCAGATGGAAGTTTTCCAGACGGCGGCGCGCTATCACATGTATCACGCGCTCGCGATCGGATTGGCCGCCCTCGCCGCCCGCGCCGGCGCTGCGTCAACGCAAGCGAACGTCGCGGCAGCGTTCTTTCTGGCGGGAATCATTCTGTTTTCCGGCTCGCTTTATCTGCTTTCCCTAACCGGCATCCGCGCACTAGGCTTCGTCACTCCCTTTGGCGGATTGGCATTCCTGGTTGGCTGGATTGCGCTCGCTTGGGCCGCTGTACGAGTGGGTTGAATGTCGAAAGAGAAAATTTTTGTCGCGGGCGCAGGCATCGCCGGTCTCGGGGCGGCACTCGCGTTGCATGGCAATGATCGCGAGGTTGTTTTCCTCGATCGCGATCCCGCACCGCCGCAGACATCCGCCGAAGACGCGTTCGCGCATTGGGAACGACGCGGCGCTACGCAACTTCGCCATAGCCACGCATTCCTCGGCCGCCTCACCTCGCTCATTCGCGACCGCTATCCGGATTTGATGAAAGAGTTGCTCGCCGAAGGCACGCGGCTGTTCAATTTCGCGGAAGGTGTTCCGCCGATCCTGAAAGACAAATATGTGCCAGAGTCCGGCGATCCGGATATGACGCTGCTCTTTAGCCGGCGCACGACGCTGGAACTGATCTTGCGGCGCTACGCGGCGAAGTTGCCCGGCATCAGCTTCATCAGCGATGCGGGTGTGCGGGGCATGATTACGCGCCGAGAAAATGGA
>DASZML010000009.1:0-4846 GCA_035551875.1 Rhizomicrobium sp. | reverse complement strand
GGTGAGTTGGGCCGCAGTGTTCTGCGATTCCTTCAGGCGCAGCGCGATGGTCTTGCGCAGGCGGCTCATCGTCACGCGCTCTTCACGCCCCGCAGTCGCGCGGGGCCCGCTGTGCAGCGTGACCGGCGCACGCGCGACAGGGCGTTGCGCGGAACGCGCTTCCAGTGCGGACAGCATGTCGCCTTTCAGAACTCGCCCGCCGCGTCCGCTGCCGGAAACATCGGCCGGATTGAGGCCGCTTTCTTCCGAGATACGGCGCACGCTCGGCATGACAGCCGGTTGCGCGGCCGCCGATTGTGTTGCCGGCGCTTGTTGAATCGGTGCGGGCTTCGGCGCTTCGACCGGCTTCGGTGAAGCGGCTTGCGGATTGCTGGCGGGCGTGGCCGAAACGCTGCCAGATTTTCCCTCTGCGATTGCGCCGAGGATGGTGCCGACCTGAACCGTCGATCCAGCCTGTACGGAAATGGACTCAATCGCCCCGTCCGCCGGTGCGGGCACTTCTACAGTCACCTTATCGGTTTCGAGTTCGAGAATCGGCTCGTCCCGTTTGACGCTTTCGCCTTCCTTCTTGAACCACCGCGCGACCGTGGCTTCGGTGACGCTTTCGCCCATCGCGGGCACTTTAATTTCGATGCTCATGTGTTTCTCCGCGCCTCAGATGGTGAGCGCTTCGTTCAGGAATGTTTTTAGTTCGGCCGTGTGCTGGCTCATCAACCCAGCTGCAGTCGATGCGTAGTCGGGCCGTCCGGTGTAGTGCGGCCGCTGTGTGCCGCCGAGATTGACCAGCGTGTCCTCGATCTTCTCTTCTATGAAGTGCCAAGCGCCCTGGTTCTTGGGCTCTTCCTGACACCACATAATATCCGCTTTCGGGAACCGCTTTAGCTCCTGCGCGAGCGTCGATTCCGGGAATGGATAGAGCTGCTCGATGCGCAGAATTTGAATCCGATTTTCGGCGCGTTTCTCACGCTCGTCCATGAGATCGAAATAGACTTTACCTGTACAAAGTACGACGCGCTTGATCTCCTCGTCTTTCACCAGTTTCACCGATGTTGCCCCCGGTACGCATTCCGCCTGATCGGTAAACACCCGGTGGAAAGATGATCCCGGTCCCATATCGGACAAAAAAGAGACGCAGCGCTTGTTGCGGAGCAGCGATTTCGGCGTCATCACGATCAGCGGCTTGCGGAACGAGCGGTGCATCTGGCGGCGCAGAACATGAAAGTAATTCGCCGGCGTCGTCGGGCAAACCACTTGCAGATTGTCTTGCGCGCAGAGCTGTAGATAGCGTTCAAGCCGCGCGGAAGAATGTTCCGGGCCCTGACCTTCGTAACCATGCGGCAGCAGCATGACGAGGCCGCACATGCGCAGCCATTTTGCTTCGCCGGATGCAATGAACTGATCGATGACGACCTGTGCGCCGTTCGCAAAATCGCCGAACTGCGCTTCCCACAGTGTGAGCGACCTGGGCTCGGCAAGTGCGTAGCCATATTCAAAGCCGAGAACCGCTTCTTCGGATAGCAACGTATCGACGGCTTCGTATTCGGCCTGTCCGTCGCGGATGTGATTCAGCGGGTAGTAGCGGTTCTCGTTTTCCTGATCGATGAGTGCCGAATGACGCTGGCTGAACGTACCGCGCGTGGAATCCTGACCCGACAGGCGCACCGGATAGCCTTCATTGAGCAACGTGCCGAAGGCGAGTGCCTCCGCGGTTGCCCAGTCGAAACCTTCGCCGGTTTCGAACATCTTTGCTTTGGCTTCCAGTTGCCGCGCGATCGTCTTGTGCAAGGCGAAGTTCGCCGGCGGTGTGGAAAGCGCGCGTCCGACTTTTTGCAGCGCATCGGTCGCAACGGATGTTTCGCCGCGCCGGTCGCCTTGACCGGCCTTCTCAAAACCTGCCCAGCGTCCGTCGAGCCAGTCGGCACGATTGGGGCGGTGCGATTTGGACGAGTCGAATTCTTCGTCGAGACGTTTGTTGAACGCGCCGATCATGTCCTTGATGTCGCTTTGGGCGAGCGTGCCTTCAGATACCAGCTTCGTCGCATACAATTCCAGCGTCGTCGGCTGGTCCTTGATCGCGCGATACATCAAAGGCTGTGTAAACGCCGGCTCATCCGTCTCGTTGTGACCGAACCTGCGATAGCAGATCATGTCGATCACGACGTCTTTATGGAACAGTTGACGGAATTCCGTGGCGATACGCGAGACATGCACAACAGCCTCGGGATCGTCGCCGTTCACGTGGAAGATCGGGGCCTGCACCATCAATGCGATGTCGGTGCAGTATGGCGAAGAGCGCGAATAGATCGGTGCGGTAGTGAAGCCGATCTGATTGTTGATTACGAAATGGATCGTACCGCCGGTGCGGAAGCCCTTCGTGCCGCTCATCGCGAAACATTCGGCGACCACGCCCTGGCCAGCGAATGCGGCATCGCCGTGCAGCAGGAGCGGGAGCACAGTCGAACGTGTTTGCGTGTCGCCCAGTTGTTGTTGCTTCGCCCGCGCTTTTCCAAGCACGACGGAATCTTCGGCTTCGAGATGCGAGGGGTTTGCCGTCAGCGACAGATGCACTTTCTTGCCGTCGAACTCCCGATCGCTCGATGCGCCGAGATGGTATTTCACGTCGCCGGAGCCTTCGACTTCGGACGGCAAAGCCGCGCCGCCCTGGAATTCGTGGAAAATCTGGCGGTAGGGCTTGCCCATAACATTCGCGAGCACGTTCAAGCGTCCGCGATGCGCCATGCCGAGAACGATCTCGGTTACGCCCAACTGTCCGCCGCGTTTGATGATTTGTTCTAGCGCGGGGATCGTAGACTCGCCACCATCGAGACCGAAACGCTTCGTTCCCAGGAAGCGAACGCCGGAAAATTTTTCGAAGCCTTCGGATTCAATCAGCTTGTTGAGGATCGCCTTCTTGCCTTCCGGTGTGAAGGTGATTTCCTTGTCCGGTCCTTCGATGCGCCGCTGTAGCCAATCCTTCTGCTCCGGATCGTTGATATGCATGAACTCGTAGCCGATGCGTCCGCAATAGGTGCGCTTGAGCAGATCGACCATTTGGCGCGGCGTCGCCGTCGCAAGGCCAAGGACGCCGTCCATGTAAACCGGCGAATCCATTTCTTCGGCGGCGAAACCGTAGAACGCTGGATCGAGCTGCGGCTGCGGCGGTTTGGGATTGAGTTTCAAGGGATCGAGATCGGCAGCGAAATGTCCGATCACGCGATAGGCGCGGACCATCTGGATCGCGCGAATGGATTTGTGTGCGGCATTGTGCAGATCGGTTTCACTGACGCCGGCCGATTTGCGCGCAGGCCATTGGCCCGTCAGCGCGCCGACGATCTCGCCATTTTCCAGATCGAGTTTTGCGTCACGCCGCCATTCCGGCCCGCGGCCCAGTTGGGTCGCGTTGAGTGCATTCTCGCCCAGCTCCGAGAACCATTGCCGCCAGGACGGATCCACCAAGTCGGGATTGGTCTGGTACTGGGAATAAAGCTGCTCGATGAACTGCGCATTGGCGCCGTTCAGGAACGAGGTCGCATCCAGAATCTCATTGGAGGCCCGGTTGACGCGGTCTGAAGGAGATTGGCTTGTCATTTCAATGCATTAGGAGGCTTGTTGGGCCCGCCTATTCCAGGGTCCAAGCGCGTTCTCCCGCGCCTGCGAAAGGAGGAGCGGCTTAGCGCATCCGGAACCCGAATGCACGGCCTTTTCCCGCGAGATGTAAGGCCCGCGAGGGTTAATATGGGATTTACTTTTGACGCTTTTGCAGCGCCGCTCAGCCCTTGAGCAGTTCGACCAATGTGGTGCCGAGCGCCGCCGGATTGGGCGACACGCGGATGCCCGCCGACTTCATCGCCTCGATCTTGGAATCCGCGCCGCCCTTGCCGCCGGAGATGATCGCGCCAGCGTGGCCCATGCGGCGGCCCGGCGGAGCGGTGACGCCCGCGATGAATCCGACGGTCGGCTTCTTGATCTTGTTGTGCTTGATGAAGTCGGCTGCGTCTTCTTCCGCGCTGCCGCCGATTTCGCCGATCATGATGATGGATTTGGTTTCCGGGTCTTTCAGGAACATGTCGAGCACTTCGATGTGCTCGGTGCCTTTCACCGGATCGCCGCCGATGCCCACGCAGGTTGTCTGGCCGAGGCCAACGGTGGTGGTCTGCGCCACCGCTTCATACGTCAGCGTGCCAGAGCGCGAAACGATGCCGACGCTGCCGCGCTTGTGGATGTGGCCCGGCATGATGCCGATCTTGCATTCGCCGGGAGTAATGACGCCGGGGCAGTTGGGGCCGATGAGACGCGACTTCGAGCCGCCGAGCGCTCGTTTCACCTTCACCATGTCCAGCACCGGAATGCCTTCGGTGATGCAGACGATGAGCGCAAGCTCCGCGTCGATCGCTTCGAGGATCGCGTCTGCCGCGAACGGCGGCGGCACATAGATCACGGTCGCGTCGCAACCGGTTTTCTCACGCGCTTCGCGTACCGTGTCGAAAACGGGAAGGCCAAGATGCGTCGAGCCGCCTTTGCCCGGCGACGTGCCGCCAACCATTTTGGTGCCATACGCAATGGCCTGCTCGGAATGGAACGTGCCCTGATTGCCGGTAAAGCCCTGGCATATGACCTTGGTGTTCTTGTCGACGAGAATGGACATTATTTCGAGCCCTTCACGGCTTTGACGATTTTCTGAGCGGCGTCGGCGAGGTCGGAGCCTGAGACGATGGGCAGGCCGCTGTCGGCGAGGATTTTTTTGCCCTTCTCGACGTTAGTGCCTTCAAGGCGAACGACGAGCGGCACAGAAAGTGAAATCTCTTTCGCGGCAGCAACGATGCCTTCCGCGATGATGTCGCATTTC
>DASZML010000008.1:0-6914 GCA_035551875.1 Rhizomicrobium sp. | reverse complement strand
GACAATGAGCCATGAGATCCGCACGCCAATGAACGGCGTACTTGGCATGGCGCGGCTCTTGATGGAGAGCGGCCCCTTGCCTGAACAACGCTCTTACATTCAGGCAATCACTCAATCCGGTGAATCGTTGCTGTCCTTGATTGAAGAGATTTTGGACTTCTCAAAAATCGAATCGGGCACCATCACGCTTGAAGACGACAACGTGGATTTGCGGGCGCTCGTCGAAGGCGTCGCCGAACTTCTTTGTATGCGCGCGCACGCCAAGGGTGTCGAAGTGGTTTCGGTCATCGCCGAAGGTACACCGGAAATCGTACGCTGCGATGAATTGCGCCTGCGACAGATTTTGACGAACCTTGTTGGCAACGCGATCAAATTCACCCAACACGGCGGTGTTCGCGTAAACGTTTCACAAGTCGACGGTCGTGGTCGGCGCGCTTTGCGTTTCGAGGTGTACGATACCGGGGTTGGTGTTCCGGTGGAAAAGCGCGCTGAGATCTTCAAAGAATTCATGCAGGCGGACTCCAGTCACGCACGCCAATTCGGCGGCACGGGTCTAGGCCTTGCAATCTGCAAAAGGCTCGTGGATGCGATGGAGGGCGAGATCGGCGTCGAAGGCGCGTCAGACGGCGGCAGTATTTTCTGGTTCGAAATCCCTGCGTTCGCGATCCAAGAACCACAAACGAACCACGTGCTAGAGGGTCTGAGCGTAGCGATTGTTTCCCGCAACCAGGTTTTGAAAGATGGTCTGGCCGCACAGATCGAGGCCAACGGCGGCAATGTTGTGCAGCTCGGCAGCCATCACGATACATCTGACACGATAGAAGCAGACATCGTTCTTATCGATGCGGGTACCGGGGACGTTCCGGAAATCGCAGCCCATCCGAGCAAAAGCACGCCGGCGATTGTTCTTCTTCCACCCGGCGCGCGAAGCAGGCTCGGTGAGCTTAGAGGTCTCGGCTTCAGCGGTTATCTGGTGAAACCGGTTCGTCAGGCGGCGATGGCCGAACGCTTGCGCGCACCAAACAATGTTCCTACCGACGCCGTTCCTGCCGAACCCTGGTCGGTTCCGGTGGCTGTTCCTGTTGCAGAGCCAGTCGCCGAAGAACCCGCGCCAGAAATCGCACAACCGAAGCACGAGCCAGAACCGCAACTGGAACGGATGCTGCCAGTCGAGCCACAAGAGTTCGTCCGCTCGAACGCCGTTCGTGCGCCGGCTGGCCTGAGCATCGCACAAATTTCGGCAACGCTTACCGCTTCGCTGCCACTTGCACCTCAATCCGCAGTTCAGGTCAGAGAACCCGAACCCGATGAGCCATTGCCGCCAAGAGTCCGCGCATCACAAGCGTCGCGCAGCGTTCTTCTGATCGAAGACAATCCGATCAATGCGATGTTGAGCCGCGAGTTTTTGCGCCGACGCGGTTATTCGGTGACGGACGTGGCCTCCGGTGAAAGCGCACTGCGGCTGCTGGACGAAAAGATTTTCGATGTCGTGCTCACGGACCTACACATGCCCGGCATGGACGGCCTCACCGTCGCGCGCCGTATTCGCGAGGTGGAACGGGCAAACGGGCGCGACCGCACGCCGGTGATTGCGGTAACGGCGGACGCTGACGAGGGCATTCGCGAGGCTTGCCAGGCAGCTGGTATGGATGGTTTTCTGACCAAGCCGATCGATCCGTCCGAGCTTGATGCCATGCTAGAGACGTTTTTTGAGACGGCGGCCAACGCCGCCGCATGACGAACAGCGAGCGCGCGACCGCGCCCGTCCGCGAAAACCGGACAGCCGCAGCCATTCGATCTTATTTGCAGCCCCGCACGGCAACGATGCTTGTGCTGGGCGCGTCGTGCGGCCTGCCGCTACTCACGATCAGCAACACGATCAGCCTTTGGCTCACCGACGCCAAAGTGTCGATGACGGACATTGGTCTGTTCGCGTATGCGCTGCTTCCCTACTCGCTGAAGTTTGTTTGGGCGCCGATACTGGATCAAGTGCGCTTGCCGGTTCTGCATAAACTACTAGGCAAACGGCGCGCTTGGATGTTGGTGGCCCAGTTTTTGATTCTGATCGCGTTCATCGGACTTTGGACATCCGATCCGCAGACCGATTTGGTGCGGGTCGCCCTGTTTGCATTGTTGCTCGGCTTTGCCGGCGCGAGCCAGGACATCTCCGTCGATGCGTGGCGTATCGAAATCGCGCCGCCAGAAGAACAAGGCACGATGCTTGGCGCCTATCAGCTCGGGTATCGGTTGACGGCCCTCGCAACGGGCGCGCTCACGCCCTATATCGCCCAACTCGTATCATGGCGCGCGGGCTTGATTTTCTTGGGTTGCCTGATTTTTCTCGGCATCGGCGCAACGCTTTTGGCGCGGCGGCCGCCGGAGTCGGATGCGCGCGAAGACGTCGAAGAAGTGGAGCAAAAGCTGAACCTGCGCGGCCGCGCTGGCTCTGCAATTGGATGGCTCTATGGTGCCATCATCGCGCCGTTCATAGATTTTTTCCGCCATCACGGATGGGTCGGCATTCTGATCCTGGCGATGATCGGAACCTATCGCCTGCCCGACTTCATCATGGGCACCGTGGCGCGGCCGATGTACCGCCAATCGTTTTCACTAATCGAAATCGGCACGATGTCAGGGCTCATCGGTGTATGGGTCACGATAGCCGGCGCACTGCTCGGCGGATTCTTTGTGTTTCGCCTTGGAATCGTGCGCTCGCTTTTCATCGCACTCGTCGCGGTGATTGCCGGCAATCTGACATATGCGTTGCTGGCAGCGAGTGGTCACAGTCTCACCACATTCGCCGTCGCCATCGCGGTCGAGAACATTGCGGCAGGGTTCGCCGGCACGGCGCTCCTCGCATATATGTCGAGTCTCACGAACAAGGCATTTACCGCCACGCAATATGCGTTGTTCAGTTCGTTTTACGCGCTCCCGGGGAAAGTGTTGGGCGGCCTTTCTGGTATTCTCGTGGATTGGTTCGCTGCACATCGCCACGCATTCGAACCTGTACTGCCGGTGATGATGACACTGCCGGATAAGGTCGTCGGCTTTGTACCGTTTTTCATCACAACAGCGTTCACTGGCGTACCGGCGCTGATCCTTATGGTTTTGGTGTTTCGCCGGGAAGGCGCGCCCGAGACCGCGGTTCCCTGACCCCGAATTTGCGCGTTGGTAAAGCCTGCGGGCCTTAGGTAGGGGTAGCCCCGTCATAAAAACTGCAGGAATGCTCGGTTATCGGCCGCGCCAGACGGCTATCATAAGACTTTGGCGGACCACCATGAATTCGTCACAGGACACATGGATGTTTGCCCAGCGCGATCCCATTTTGTAGGATTGCGACAGCCCGGCCTGCTGGCTCTTCGGGAGTCGGCGCCGGACCAAGGAAGCGCCCACTTGGTCAGCGTCTACGATTCCGGCCCCATCGAAGACCACCGCCCACAATGGCCGGTCCTCGTCGCCACCGAACATTTCGAAGTTCGCGTCGCCGAAACGCAGAGCGAACTCGAAGCGGCGCAGCGCGTCCGCTATCGCGTTTTCTACGAAGAATTGACCGCAGTGCCGACGCCGGCGATGCGCGCCACGCGGCGCGACTTCGACAAATACGATCCTTATTGCGATCACCTGATCGCCATCGACCGATCCAACGTGGATGAAGACGGCCAGCCCGTCGTGATGGGTTGCTATCGCGTGCTGCGCAACGAAGGCGCACTGCGCGCCGGCGGCTTCTACACCAGCGGCGAGTTCGACATTTCCAAACTTCTGCACAGCGTTCAGAAAGGCACGAAGCTTCTGGAGCTCGGCCGTTCCTGTGTGGCGAAGGAATATAGAACCAAGCCGATGGTGCTGCAGATCCTGTGGAGCGCGGTCATGGAATATGTGGCGCGCCACAAGATTGATGTGATGTTCGGTTGTGCATCTTTCACCGGCACCGATCCACAAGACATTGCGATGCCGCTGTCCTATCTGCATCATTTCCACCCGATGCGCGAAGAGATCAAGGCGCGCGCACTGCCGCGGCTCTTTGTCGACATGAACTTGATGCCGAAAGATCAGATCAATCCGCGCGAAGGTTTGATGGCGCTTCCGCCGCTGATCAAGGGCTATGTGCGCGTTGGCGCCCAAATCGGTGAAGGCGCGGTGATCGATCACCAATTCTCGACAACGGACGTCTTGATTTACGTCTCGTTGCTGGAAATGGCGCCGCGCTATCGCAAGCGCTTCGGTCTTCCGGATCTCACGGGCAAGTCCAAAAGCTAATCAGACCACATCGAAGAGTAGGACTTCGCTAGGCCCGCGTGCGCGCACGAGGATCGTGTCTGCATCGGTGATCGCGATCGCATCGCCGGACGACAAACGCTCTCCGCCCACTTCGATGTTGCCCCGCGCCACATGCACCCAAGCTTTGCGGCCGGGTTGAAGGCGGTGGACGGCTTCTTCTTCGCCATCGAAACGCGCCGCCCATATTTCTGCGTCCTGAACCAGGCGAACTTCCGTTTCGAGTGGTTCGGACGCAGCAATCCGCAGAAGCTTGTTACACATCGCATCTGGATCGATGAGCTTCTGCTCGTAAGACGGTTCGATGCCCCGCTTCGAGGGCATGATCCAGATTTGCAAAAAATGCGCAGGATCGGTTTTCGACACGTTGAATTCTGAATGCGTGACGCCCGTTCCAGCACTCATGCGCTGAATCTCGCCCGGACGAATGACGCCATTCGAACCCATGGAATCCTTATGGGCTAGCGCGCCGCGCAGCATATAGGTGACGATTTCCATATCGCTGTGCGAGTGCGTGGGAAATCCCGCGCCCCCAGTTACAACATCCTCGTTGATCACGCGAAGCGCGCCGAAACCCATTTGCGTGGCATCGCGATAATCGCCGAATGAAAAGGTGTGCCGGCTATCAAGCCAGCCGGTTTTCGTCTTGCCGCGGGAATCCGATTTGCGAAGCGTCTGCATAGTCAGAGCGTAACCTGTCTCCAGACCCGTCCGCTATATAGAAGGAAGGTGTCGGGTTTCGGCTATTTGCGGCGCTTTTCGATCGCGTTCCAGATCAGGGCAGCGATGTCCGCTCCACCAAAGCGCTTTACTTCCAGGATGCCGGTCGGTGAAGTCACATTGATTTCGGTCAAATAATCGCCGATCACGTCGATGCCCGTGAAGATCAAGCCCCGCGCTTTGAGCTCGGGGGCCAATGCTTTGCAGATGTCTTTCTCGCGTTGTGTAAGCATCGTCGCCTCGGGCCGTCCGCCGACATGCATGTTGGAACGCGCTTCGCCTTCCGCCGGAACGCGATTGATCGCGCCCGCAAATTCGCCGTCGACGAGAATGATGCGCTTGTCGCCTTTGCGAACTTCGGGCACGTATCGCTGGATGATCACCGGCTCGCGATAGAATGCGGTGAACATTTCCAGCATCGAACCAAGATTTTCATCGCCTTCTTTCACGCGGAACACGCCCGCACCGCCATTGCCGTAAAGCGGCTTCAGGATGATGTCCTTGTGCTCAGCGCGGAAAGACGCGATCTCGGCACGATCCGACGTGATGAGCGTCGGCGGCATCAGATCCTTGAACTGTGTGACGAAGATTTTTTCCGGCGCGTTTCGCACGTGCGCCGGATCGTTCACCACCAGCGTCTTCGGGTGGATGCGCTCCAGAATATGCGTCGCGGTGATGTAAGCCATATCGAACGGCGGATCTTGCCGCATCAGCACAACGTCAGTTTTCGCGAGATTGACGACCGATGCATCACCAAGCGTGAAGTGATCGCCCTTCTTCGCGCGCACCTGCAGCGGCCGCGCCAGCGCCGTTACTAGCCCGTCGCGAAACGTCAGATCGCGCGGTCCGTAATACAGAAGCGAATGTCCGCGGCTTTGCGCTTCCAGTGCCAGTGCAAAAGTCGAATCGCCGTTGATGTCGATCTTCTCGATCGGGTCCATCTGAATTGCGACGGTCAGCGCCATGACAAATTCCTAATTGAGGCGCCGTTTCAGCGCATGAAGCCCGAGGGCCGCTTCATTATGTAAGCCGTCTTTGGGCATCGCCAAAGACATGCACGATTCATAGGCCTTCTGCGCCGCGCCCAAGGCGCCCGACGCTTCATTCAGCCGCGCGATATCCAGCCACAAGTCCGCCCGCTTGGGCGCGATCATAAGCATGCGCGTGCCGATTTCGACAGCGCGCTGCTTCTCGCCGGCGTTGATGGCGCGAAGTTTGAGATTGTTCTGGAGCCGCAGCAGCACTTCGATGTCACTCACCGGCGTAGACAAACGCGGATCGTCCAGCGAGCCCGTGCCCGTTCGCGGTGGCAGCGCAAGGCCTTCGCGAATAATCTGCGCGCCGTTGAACGGGTCGATCAAGGCTGCGTGGCCACGGAAGGTCAGGCGAATAAGAAAATGCCCCGGAGAATTCAGACCAACCGCTTCAAACCCTGCCGCGCGCGCGGCGTGCAAATAAAGAATACCGATAGCGACTGGCAAACCGCGCCGCCGTTCAATCACGGAAATGAGATCGGCGTTGCTCGGATCGTCATAAGAAAAACGATCCCCATCATAGCCGTATCGCCCAACCATGACGAACGCTAACGCACGCGCACCGTCTTCCATGTGCAACATCAGCCTTGTATCTTCGCGGGCGTGATTGGCAATTTCTTGCAGATGATCTTCGTAGGAACTAAGTTGACGACCGGAATGATCCAGCGCCGCAAACATCAGCGCCGCGCGCGCAATGTCGTGCGGGCCATCGCCGGTTTCGCCCAAGCGGTGCAGATAATCAGCCGGGTCTTGCGTCATGGCGACATATTACGAATGGAAATCGGGCCGCCAAGCATCGCGATAATGCTTCGGCAGACCTTTCGCGACCGTCACGACATCGTAACGTGCGCCGCGCTTTGCGAGATTGGGCCGCTTTGCGAGCCA
>DASZML010000007.1:0-4093 GCA_035551875.1 Rhizomicrobium sp. | reverse complement strand
TGAAGATCGCGCGCTGGCTGGAGGCGCGCAAAGATGTGCTGAAAGTGTTTTACCCCGGCCTCGAAAGTCATCCGCAGCATGCACTTGCGAAGTCGCAAATGGCGGCCTTCGGTGGCGTGGTAACGGTCGTGTTAAAGCGCGATCTCGCGGGCACAACGCGCTTTCTCGAGCGCTGCCGGTTGTTTACGCTGGCGGAATCTTTGGGCGGGGTTGAAAGCCTGATCGAACATCCCGCCATCATGACCCACGCCTCGATCCCCGCGGACAAGCGCGAAGTGCTCGGCATTTCCGACGCGCTGGTGCGTCTGTCCTGCGGCGTGGAAGATGCCGATGATCTCATCGCCGACCTGGAACAGGCGCTGGCCTAGCTTACTTTCTCCCAAACGATATCCCAGCTCTCGCGGCGTTCGATGAAGCCGGTGACGTGGCCGCTTGCGTCGTATTGGAAGATTTTACGGATGCGGTTGTCGCCGGGGATGAAAAACACGTCGCGTGTTTCGGCCTTCCATTCCGTGGCGCGACGGTTGTTGCGCGTGCCTATCAGCTTTCCGTCCGTGACCGCGAGCGTGTAGGTCGGTTCGGAGTCCTTGAGCTTGTAAGTGCCCGCGAATTTCTGAAGCGCGGTGGCGGACAGCGCGATGGACGGAGGGTCGCTCCTTTCCGCGAGCACCTGTCCTTCGATCTGCTTCCAACCATCGGTGCGCTTCTTCCAGACCGTGTTGGTCAGATAATTCGCGTGGATCGTCTGGCCATAATAATGCTCGGTCTCAACTTGCCGGAAGAGCGCCGTAGCTGTGTCGCCATCTTCGTTGTACGAGAGCAGCACGACCTTGATCTCGCCGCCCAAGCCTTTCGGCAGCGGACGAATCTCCTTCAACATGTCGGCTTTGCCTTTGTAGCTGTCATCTTCCTCGGCATAGATCACGCTCGCGTCGAGATATTTATCCCAGACCGCTACATTGCCCGCCGCCACCGCGTCGGCCATTTCTTGCTCGGCTTGCGTGATGACCGCGCGATCATCCGCGAGCGCAGGTGTGGTGATGGTGGCGAACATAAGAAGCATGAGAACAGGCAGCCGCATTTTTTCTCTCCCATCTGTACCGTCATCTCGCCTTGTGCCGGGGACCCATGATCTCATTGCTACATGCTGTTCATGGGTGGTCGGAACAGACTGGCCATGACGAAGTTGAGATAGAATGCTTCATCAACCAAGCGATGGCAGATCAAGTCCGTGTGAACGGGCGCAGTCGATAGCGATGTCATAGCCGGCATCGGCGTGGCGCATGACGCCGCTCGCGGGGTCGTTCCACAACACGCGCTCCAGCCGCTTGGCCGCTTCCGGCGTGCCGTCGGCGACGATAACCATGCCGGCATGTTGCGAATAACCGATGCCAACGCCGCCACCGTGATGGATCGATACCCAGGTCGCGCCGCTCGCGCAATTCAGCAACGCGTTGAGTAGCGGCCAATCGGATATCGCGTCTGACCCGTCCATCATGGATTCGGTTTCGCGGTTGGGCGAGGCGACGGAGCCGCTGTCCAGATGATCGCGGCCAATCACCACCGGCGCTTTCAACTCGCCCCTTGCAACCATCTCGTTGAACGCGAGCCCTGCGCGATGACGGTCTCCCAAACCGATCCAGCAGATACGCGCTGGCAATCCCTGAAACTTGATGCGCTCTCGCGCCATGTCGAGCCAGTTGTGGAGGTGCTTGTCGTCCGGCAGCAGCTCTTTCATTTTCTGGTCGGTTTTGTAGATGTCCTCTGGATCGCCGCTGAGTGCCACCCAGCGGAAAGGTCCAATGCCGCGGCAAAATAGCGGGCGGATGTAAGCCGGCACGAAACCGGGAAAGTCGAACGCGTTTTTCAAGCCTTCCTCAAACGCCATCTGACGGATATTGTTGCCATAATCGACGACGGGGATTCCCATGCGGTGGAAGTCCAGCATCGCCTGCACATGCTCCACCATGGATTGCTTGGCGGCATGTTCGACAGCCTTGGGATCGCTCTCGCGTTTCTTCGCCCATTCATCGAGCGTCCAGCCCGCAGGCAGGTAGCCATTGATTGGATCATGCGCACTGGTCTGATCGGTGACCGCATCCGGCTTGATGCCACGCTTGACCATCTCCGGCAAAATCTCCGCCGCGTTGCCGAGTAGGCCGACGGATATGGCTTTCTTTTCTTTGCAAGCGCGCGTGATCATCTCCAGCGCTTCGTCCAGCGTCTTCGCCTGATAGTCGAGATATTTCGTTTTCAACCGCATCTCGATGCGCGATGGCTGACATTCGATGGCCAGCATGCACGCGCCTGCCATCACGGCGGCCAGCGGTTGCGCGCCGCCCATGCCGCCAAGGCCCGCCGTCAGAATCCAGCGTCCACATAGATCGCCACCAAAATGCTTGCGCCCCATCTCGGCGAAGGTTTCGTAAGTGCCCTGAACGATGCCCTGGCTGCCAATGTAAATCCACGATCCGGCCGTCATCTGGCCGTACATCATCAGACCTTTCTTATCGAGCTCGTGGAATTTGTCCCACGTCGCCCAATACGGCACGAGATTGGAGTTCGCGATCAACACGCGCGGTGCATCGGGATGCGTGCGGAAGATACCAACCGGCTTGCCTGACTGAACGAGAAGAGACTGATCGTTCTCCAGCCGCTTCAGCGCTGCGACGATTCGATCATACGACTCCCAATCCCGCGCCGCGCGGCCGATGCCGCCATAGACGACGAGTTCTTCCGGACGCTCGGCGACTTCGGCATCCAGATTGTTCATCAGCATGCGTAAGGGCGCTTCGGTGAGCCAGCTTTTTGCGGAAAGTTCGGTGCCGCGCGCGGCACGGATGCGGCGGGAATTGTCGAGACGTGTCATGGAAGAATCTTCAAACGCTGCTCGCGCATATTGTCATGCCGTGGCCGAAGAAGGGAATCCACCGAACCCCGCGGTCCTGTCCGGCTGCGGGAGAAATTGCCGTACAGGACCGCGAAGGCCGCGGAGGAAATCGTCAGTGGTGCGGAATGTGACTAGCAGTATTGGCTGCGTCGGAAGCGCTTTCGACTTGCGCGAAACGCAGGCAGCTCTCAAGGACTTTCCGTAAAATCAACCGCATCGGCGCGGCGTGCGCGGGGTCGTACGGCGCCGGCCAATTCTTGTCCGAGATCTTCGCGGGATCTTCCATATAGCCACGGCAGGCAAGCTCCATTTGGATCGCATGCACGCCCATGTTTGGCGCGCCGTGGTGGCGCGTGGTGTAGCCGCCTTTGAAACGGCCATCGATGACCTGCGTGTAGCGGGAGTGATGACATGCGACCGCCGCACGTCGCGCCAACTCCTTCGAACAAGCTTCGCCGGAGTTGGTGCCGATGTTGAAGTTCGCCAGTTCGCCTTCAAACAGGCGCGGGATATGCGAACGGATGGAGTGCGCCTCGTAGAGCACGACTCGCTAGTGATCGGTGCGCAGCCGTGCGATTTCGTCGTCAATGGCGGCATGATATGGATCGAAAAAGTGTAAGCGGCGGGCCACCACGATGGTAGCGTCGGGCTCTGCGCCTTTTTTATATAGGGCCTCGCCGTCGAACGTCGTGGTCGGGCAAAGCTCGGTCGTCGCTTGTCCGGGATAAAGCGACTTGCCGCTGGGATCTCGATTCACATCGATCACACTGCGCGAGATTGTGGTGCGAATGACGCTCGCGCCCAACTCTTCAGCAAAATCATAAAGCTTATCAATCCACCAGTCGGCGTCCTTGCGCGCAAGCCATGGCGAGTGGAAGTCGCCGATCATGTCGTCGGGAATTTGGGTTCCCGCGTGCGGAATTGACACGATCAGAGGTGCGTCGCCTCGTGAGACTTTCAGCCAATCTGCCGTGTTCGTCATGCTCCGCTCCACACGCGCGCATGCAGCGGATTATAACCCATCCGATAAACAAGTTCTGAAAGATCCTCGACATCCCAGATTGCCAAATGGCAATGTTTTCCGGCTTCGAGCGTTCCGAGAGTCGCAATTTTCCCGAGCGCTCGCGCCGCTTCGCGCGTCACGGCGGCAACGCATTCCGAAACCGTCATGCGAAAACAGGTTGCTGCCATGTTCATGGCGAG
>DASZML010000006.1:0-6828 GCA_035551875.1 Rhizomicrobium sp. | reverse complement strand
TCGCTGTCCGAACGGCGCGACGACATTCCAAACCTCGTCTCGCATTTCATGAAGCGGTTGTCGGCGACATCCGGCTTGCAGATGCGCGAAATCGGCGACGATGCATTGGCCGTGCTTCAGGCGCACAATTGGCCGGGAAATGTGCGTCAGCTTCGCAACATCGTGGAGCGTTTGCTCATCCTCGCCACGGACGATGCAGAACAAGCGATCTCAGCCGATCTTCTGCCATCCGATTTGGGCTCCAGCGCGCAGTGGAACGGTAACGGCAAAGGCGAGCTCGTTATTTCGCTGCCGCTGCGCGAGGCGCGCGAGATATTCGAACGCGACTATCTACTGGCACAAATCAACCGCTTTGGCGGCAACATCTCGCGCACGGCGGCTTTCATCGGCATGGAGCGCTCGGCGCTGCATCGCAAGCTGAAGTCGCTCGGTGTCGGACCGACTGGCCGCGAAACGGTCTTGAACGCATAAAGGATCACCCGTGAATTCTCTCGCCTGGCCCAAACGCATGCCGTCCGGCCGCGTTGCGTACGTGAACGGCCGCTATGTTCCCCACGGCGAAGCGGGCGTGCATATCGAAGATCGCGCGCTGCAATTTGCCGACGGAATTTACGAGGTCGTCGGCATTGTCAATGGCAAGGTTTTCGACGAAGAGGAGCATCTCGATCGCCTCGAACGCTCAGTGCGCGAGATCGGTATGGCGATGCCGATGAGCCGCAACCCGCTGAAGTTCGTCTTGCGCGAGATCGCGCGTCGCAACAACATCCATGACGGCTTGATCTACATGCAGGTGACGCGCGGTGTCTTACGCCGTGACCATCCAGTGCCTGAGCACCAGCCGCGCCCCAGTCTCATCATCACCGCGCGTCCGATCGATCCATCCGGTGTCGAACACAGGCGTCAGCAGGGCGTCGCCGCCATCACACAGCCGGATCAGCGCTGGGCGCGTTGCGATATCAAATCGACCTCGCTTCTCCCCAACATTCTTGCCAAGACAGTCGCACGCAAAGCCGGCGCGTTCGAGGCGTGGCTTGTGGATGATGACGGCTTTGTCACGGAAGGCGCCGCCACCTCCGCCTGGATCGTCGACAAAGACGGTAAGCTCACCACGCGCAACCTATCGAATGCGATCCTGCCGGGTGTGACACGGCGGGTGATCTTCGAAGCGGCACAGCAAGCGCAGATCGCTATCGTCGAGCGCAAGTTCACCGTCGCCGAAGCGTTGGCTGCGAAGGAGGCATTCATATCGGCAGCGACTTTGGGAGCCACGGCTATCGTCTCGCTCGACGGCCACAAAATCGGTGACGGAAAGCCTGGACCTGTTACGCGCCGGATACAGGAGCTCTACCGGAACCTTGCCGAATCGAAGGTTCACGCCGCGGAATAGCCCCGCAATTCGTTTCGCAATCGCAACAAATGGCCGTATGCTTGGATTCGCTCCGGGTGGGCTGGGGCAAATGGCCAATCACCGGCCACAATAACAAGTGTCAGCCATGAGCGAAAAACAACAAAATCTGCAGGACACGTTTCTTAATGCGGTGCGTAAAAGCAAATCGGCGGTGACGATCTTTCTCGTCAACGGCGTGAAGCTTCAAGGGAATATCACTTGGTTCGACAATTTCTGCGTATTACTCCGTCGGGACGGGCAAGCACAGCTCGTATACAAGCACGCGATCTCGACCGTGATGCCGCTGGGCCCGATCCAGTTGATGGAGCAGGAAACGGCACCGGCGCTGGAACACGCGTAAAGCGTTCTCACCGGGTTACTTCCACTGAAAAACGCAGCACTGCGTTCGTCATTCATGTCGAGCGGAAATCTAACACGCGTGGCGATCTGCGCGATGCGGATGCCCGTCTTGATGAAGCGATCAGTCTGACCGCCGCGATCGGACTTGAGATCATCGGCGCAGACATCGTTTCGCTCGGGCGGCTCGCACCGGCAACGATGATCGGCTCGGGCAAAGTCGATGAGATCGCCATCCAAGCGCGCGAGATGAAGCCCGATGTGGTGATCGTCAACGCGCAACTTTCGCCGGTGCAGCAGCGCAATCTTGAGAAGGCGTGGAACACGAAGGTCCTGGACCGCACCGCGCTTATTCTCGAAATCTTCGGCGAGCGAGCCCAGACGCGGGAAGGCCGCTTGCAGGTCGAGTTCGCGCATCTGACCTATCAGCGCTCGCGCCTGGTGCGGTCGTGGACCCACTTGGAGCGGCAGCGCGGCGGCTTCGGCTTTCTCGGCGGTCCTGGTGAAACGCAGATCGAAACGGACAGGCGCCTGATCGGTGAACGGCTTGCGAAAATCCGCCGCGAGATCGAGGATGTGAAGCGCACACGCGGTTTGCATCGCGCCTCCCGCAAGAAAGTGCCGTATCCGATTGTCGCGCTGGTCGGTTACACCAACGCTGGCAAGTCGACGCTGTTCAACACCCTCACCAAATCTGATGTGCTTGCGAAGGATCTGCTGTTCGCCACGCTCGATCCCACCATGCGTGGACTAAAACTGCCGGACGGCCGGAACATCATTCTCTCCGACACGGTGGGTTTCATCGCCAATCTGCCGCACGAATTGGTCGCCGCGTTCCGCGCCACGCTGGAAGAAGTTCTCGAGGCCGATGTCATCGTGCATGTGCGCGATACGGCGCATGGTGAAAGCGAAGCGCAGAAGGAAGATGTGCTCAAGGTTCTTTCCGAGCTCGGCATCGAGACGGATGGCGAGCGGCGAATTATCGAAATGCTGAACAAGATCGATCTGCTCGAACCGGCGACACGCCGCGCGTTGTTGCAGAAGAATGATCGGGGCGGGCCGATTGCGGTCTCCGCGCTAGCAGGCGATGGCATCGCGGATTTTCTGGAACGCGTTGAGGCTGCGCTCGGCGAAAGCGAAACGCTGGTGCGCGTGACGCTCGACCAATCAGACGGCGCGGGACTCGCTTGGGCCTACGCGCATGGCCGGGTGAAGGAGCGCAAAGACCAGCGCGGCCGCATGTTGCTGACGGTCGCGGTCGATCCACAGCAACTCGCGCGCTTCACAAACCATTTCGGCGACAAGATTTCGCCGCAACGAACCGCTAGAGCTTGATCGTCACCCAGAGGGCGGTCCATGAGTTTTACGCGCAGAAGCATTCTTGCAGCGGCAGCCGCGTTGCCATTCGCCGGCGCTGTCGCCGCCGACACGTCGGAAGCGGCCATCGCCGCGCTGGAATCCAGGAACGGTGGCAGGCTCGGCGTCGCGGCGCTTGATACCGGGGCTGGCAAGCGCATCCGTCATCGCGCCGATGAGCGATTTCCGATGTGCAGCACGTTCAAGATGCTGCTCGCCGCGCGCGTGTTGCAGAAGGTGGATGAAGGGCACGAAACGCTCGCGCGCCGCATAACCTACGATGCCAGCCTGTTTCCGCCTGGCGATTTTTATGCGCCGGTCTCGCGCGCGCATCTCAAGGATGGCGGCATGACGGTCGAAGGGCTCTGCGCCGCTGCCGTCGAATACAGCGACAATGGCGCGGCGAACCTGTTGCTGGATTCCGTCGGCGGCCCACCCGCCGTGACGGCCTTCGCGCGGTCGATCGGCGATCCGGTCACGCGCCTCGATCGGCATGAACTCGAACTAAATTTCTTCACCCCGGGCGATCCGCGCGACACCACCACGCCGCTCGCCATGATGGATGATCTCAACCGCTTGTTGCTGGGTGACAAAGTGTTGTCGCCGACATCACGCCAGCGCCTCACGGGTTGGATGCTGGACTGCAAAACCGCCGACGGGCGGATTCCCGCGGGTCTGCCGAAAGATTGGCGGTCGGCCAACAAGACCGGCAGCTATCCCGAGCAGGGCAGCACAAACGACATCGCCGTCATCTGGCCGCCGGGGCGCAAGCCGATTTTGGTCGCCGCTTACTATACCGGCTCAAAGGCAAAGCCCGATGTGTTAGATGGCGTGCTGGCCGAAGTCGGCCGGATCGTCACGGCGTCGCTCTAGCGTTCGGTCTTTTTCGCCGCCTGCCAGAGTGCTTCCATTTCATCGAGCGAGGCGTCCGCTGGGGTGCGGCCCTCGGCGCGGAGTGAGGTTTCGACAAACCGGAAGCGGCGCAGGAATTTCTCGTTGGTTCCTGAAAGCGCCTTCTCAGGATCGACCTTCAAGTGTCTGGCCAGATTGGCAATCACGAACAATAGGTCACCGATCTCATCTTCAAGCTTGGCGTGGCCCGCGCCGGAGGCTTGCGCCTCCACGATCTCATGGGCTTCCTCGATCACCTTCTCGAGTACGCGATCGGCGGATTTCCAATCAAATCCGACGGTTGAGGCGCGTTTCTGAAGTTTCTCGGCGCGCATCAGTGCGGGCAGGGCGCGGGGTACGTCCTCCAGCAGTCCGGTGCCCACTTTTCCCTTCGCGGCTCGCTCGCCCTTCTTGTGATCCTCCCACGCAAGAGTTTGTGCCTCGGCGGAGCCCACTGCCGCCCCGGACGCAAAAACGTGTGGGTGGCGGCGGACCATCTTTTCGCTGATGGCGGTGACAACATCGGCGAAGTCGAATAGCCCGCGCTCCTCAGCCATACGCGAATGATAGACAACCTGCAGAAGCAGATCGCCAAGCTCTTCTTTGAGTCCGGCCCAATCTTGCTCCTCGATGGCGCCGGCGACTTCGTAAGCTTCTTCAATGGTGTAGGGCGCGATGCTCGCAAAATCTTGCTCGCGGTCCCACGGACAACCCGTCTTGGGATCACGCAAGGCGCGCATGATGTCGACGAGGGCGGCGATGTCTTTGGACATGCGAATAGCGAATAGCGAGTGGCGAATGGGGGAACAAGACCACCTAAGCGTCCATCGCTATTCGCCAGTCACCATTTGCTACTCGCCCCGCGCTTTAAGGACGTTCATGGCCTGACCCATGAACTGAAACACTTCCGGTCCCATCGGCAGCTTCGGCGCGGCGGCTGGATCGGAGAAGGCCGATTGCCAGACCTGGCCGACGCGCTTCTCCACATCGGGATTGCCCTGGGTGAACATCTGAATCATCCCGCGCCAGCGCTTGGCGACATCCAGCGTCGCCGGAGCGTCGACTGCTTCGCCCCGCGCCATCAGCGCCTTGGCTTCGGCAATCAGATCGTCCCACGCTTCTGGGTGTAGGCGGGATCGAATTCGCGTTCTGCCGTCTCGGCGATTTCGGACTGCGAAAAATGTTTCTCCACGTGGGGATCGAAGATCTTTTTCATGTCTTCGGGCGAGGGTTTCGTACTCATGGTTGTTTCCTTCGTAAGGGTTGTCAGATCGTCGATCGTGAGAGACGCACCCGATGCCAGCTTCGCGCGCGCCGAACGCACCAATTCCAAAGCTCGCGTCACGCGGCTTTCTTCGCCGGTCAGCACTTGCTCCTGCAGCGCCAGAACCGCGGCGAGGGTGCTGGCACGGCCTTTCAGCAACTCGGCGATCCGCGCCAGGGGAAGACCGAGCCGCTTGAGCGCCAGCACCTGATGGAGCCGGGCCATTTCGTCCGGTCCATACGCACGCCAATCGGCGCCCGTGCGCAGCGGATTGATCAAGCCGTGACGCTCATAGACGCGCAGCGCTTTCACGCTCACGCCCAATCGCTTCGCAGCTTCCGCCGGGCTCAAATAGGCACCATTGCCTGACATCGTTTGTGTCTCTCACACGACGGAACGGGTTGTGAAGGCGGACCCAGGGACCGGCGCAAGCGTTTTCGAAAACAATTCGGAAGTATGGTCTGCAAAACGGAGAGACGGAATGAAAGTGGCGATCGTCGGTGCGCTGCTTTGGGTAGGTTTGGGCGTTTCGGCACAAGCGCAAAGCGATTTCGCGACGCACATTCTGGCCGCGCACAACGAAGAGCGTGCGGCGCTCAACATCCCGCCGCTAACCTGGAGCGATGCTTTAGCGTCAGATGCCCGGCAGTGGGCGGCGCATCTGGTCACCACCGGTGCCTGGCAACACGCGGATGCCGCGACGCGCAAAGGTGAGGGCGAGAATCTCTGGGAAGGCACCGCGGGCGCGTTCTCGGTCGAAGAAATGGTTGGCGGGTGGATCGGCGAGAAACGCTATTTCCGCTACGGGCCGTTTCCCGGCGACGGCCGCAGCGCCGGCCAGCCAATCGGCCACTACACGCAAATGATCTGGCGCAGCACCACACAAGTCGGCTGTGCCATCGCTACGGGCCATGGCAACGACGTGCTGGTGTGCCGCTATGCGCCTATGGGCAACTTCATAGGAGAGGCGCCGTACTGAGGAAGGCGCGAGCTGGATTTGCCGCCCGTGCCTCAATCAGGATTTCGTATAATCTATATTATGGGAAATTATTGGGCGATGTAAAGCCGGGTCTGCGTGTATCTCTGGATCACGGTCCAGAGACGCCAAAAATGAAACGCCGCCGAAGATCGACCTTCGGCGGCGTCCAAAAATGCAAAGACGACTTAAGCTGCAGCTGCCTTCTTCGACTTCTTGCGACGCAGAACGCCTGCGCCGATCAATCCGGCACCAAGCAGCGTGAGGCTCATCGGCTCGGGCACAGCGGTGAAGTTGATCTGGAAAACCGGATCGTTCGGCACGGTGCCAGCAAACGAGTCGATGACGTAATCACCCACGGCCAAGTCGCCGGTAAAAATCGTTTTGACCGTGAAGCGCTTGTCGCTGTTGTTGAAGTTTACCGAGTCTAGCCAACTCGCGAGACCCAAGCTGGTGGTCAGGCTGTTTCCGGCAAAAAGTCCCAGTTCGACATCGACACTCGGAACCGACCCCATATTTCCGAAGTCTTCCGTGATCGTCAGATCACCGCCGCCCCAAGTGAACTGATAGATCGAAGCCTTGTTGCTTGTGGTTATG
>DASZML010000005.1:0-9142 GCA_035551875.1 Rhizomicrobium sp. | reverse complement strand
GCTCGGCTTGTCGCGATTGCAAACCATCGCACCGAAGCATCGTCGCATCGGATTGTCGGCGACGGTGGCCGATCCCGCGCCATTGCAGCGCTTTCTTGTACCACAGCCGATGGAAGGCGAAGCGCGCTCGTCGGTTGTGATTGGCAAACCCGGCGCGCCGCCCGAGATTTCCATTCTCGCATCCGATGCCTACGTGCCATGGGCAGGCCATCTCGCGCGCCATTCGATGCCGGATGTTCTCGCCGCGATCCGCGCATCGACGACGGCGCTGGTGTTCGTGAACACGCGTAGCCAGGCCGAACGCACGTTCCAGGAATTGTGGAAGATAAACGACGAGAACCTGCCGATTGCGCTTCACCACGGCAGCCTCGCGCCGGAACAGCGCCGCAAGGTCGAAGCAGCGATGGTGCGTGGCCAGCTGCGCGGCGTGGTTTGCACCTCAACACTTGATCTTGGCATCGACTGGGGCGCGGTGGATCGCGTGATTTGCATTGGTGCGCCGAAAGGTGCGGCGCGTTTGGTGCAACGCATTGGCCGTGCCAATCACCGGCTGGATGAATCGTCCGCGGCGCTGCTGGTGCCGTCCAATCGCTTCGAGGTTCTGGAATGCGAAGCCGCGCGCGATGCGGTGATGGCGGGTGAGCTCGACGGCGAAGCGCTGCGCAAAGGCGGGCTCGACGTTTTGGCGCAGCACATTCTCGGCGTGGCGTGCGGCGCGCCGTTTGATGCCGACAAGCTGTTCGCGGAAGTGAAATCTGCGTCGCCCTATCTTTGGCTGAGCCGCACGAATTTCGATGCTGTATTAGATTTCGTGGCGACAGGCGGGTATGCGCTGAAGCGCTACGACCGCTACGCCAAACTCCGCAAGACGCCCGAAGGTTTTTGGCGCGTGTCGCATCCGCGCATCGCGCAGCAATACCGGCTCAACGTCGGCGTCATCATCGAAGACCCAATGATCGATATCCGCCTGCAATCCAAAGGCCGACCCACTGGCGCGGGCGGGCGCGTGCTCGGCAAGATGGAGGAATACTTCGTCGAAAACCTGACGCCCGGAGACACCTTTGTATTCTCTGGCGACGTGCTGCGCTTCGAAGGCATTCGCGAGAGTGCGGCCTACGTCACGCGCACCAACGATCCGGAAGCGCAGATACCGTCCTACAATGGCGGAAAATTTCCGCTCTCCACGTTCCTTGCCAAACGCGTGCGCGAGATCCTCTCCACTCCCCGGCAATGGAAAGCACTGCCGACGCCGGTGGGCGAATGGCTGGAGATTCAGCAACTGCGCTCGATTGTTCCCACCCCGTCGCAGCTTCTGGTCGAGACATTCCCGCGCGGTTCAAAGGAATATCTGGTCTGCTATCCTTTCGAGGGCAGATTGGCGCACCAGACGCTGGGCATGTTGCTCACGCGCCGTCTGGAACGCCTCAAGATGCGGCCGCTCGGCTTCGTCGCCAACGAATATGCGCTCGCGGTTTGGGGACTGCGCGCGATGGGAAATCTCGACATGGACAAATTGTTCGACGAGGACATGCTCGGTGACGATCTCGACGCTTGGCTTGCGGAATCGGCCCTTTACAAACGCACCTTCCGCAACTGTGCCATCATCGGCGGTCTGATCAACCGGCGCGGTATCAACGAAGAAAAGACCGGGCGGCAAGTGAATTTTTCGTCCGATCTGATCTATGACGTCCTGCGCGAACATGAACCCGATCACATTCTCTTGCGTGCGACCTATGAGGATGCCGCGACGGGGCTGCTCGACATCGGCCGCCTGAGCCATGCGCTTCGGCGCGTGAAAGGCCATATCGTGACGCGGGTTTTGGATCGCGTGTCGCCGCTTGCTGTGCCCGCGCTTCTCGAAATATCAAAAGAGATGGTAGCCGGTGAGGCACATGAGGCTATTCTGCACGAAGCAGAAGAATCGCTGATCGCGGAGGCGATGGCCGTTGATTGAGAAGCGCGTCGAAGTGAATGGCGAGGAGCTCGTGCTCGACAGTCTGGGCGCCTTGTGGTGGCCCGGCGAGTGCGCGCTTGTCTTCGCGGATTTGCATTTCGAGAAAGGCTCGGCTTTCGCACGGAGCGGCCAGCTTCTGCCGCCTTACGACACACGCTCGACCTTGAAGCGGATGGCGGCGTTGTTCGATCTTTATCAACCGGCAATGGCGATAGCGCTTGGTGACTCCTTCCACGACCGCGATGCCGCCAACCGGCTAGATGATTTCGAACGCGCGCAGCTCGCCGATCTTGGCCGTCGCGCGGACTGGATCTGGATCGCTGGCAATCACGACCCCGAACCGCCGACTTGGCTCGGCGGCCATATCACCGAAGAAGTTGCTATCGGCGGGCTGACTTTCCGGCACGAGCCTTCGGAACAACACGCCGATGGCGAGATCGCCGGGCATCTGCATCCCTGCAAGACCGTGACGCGGCGCGGGCAAAGTTTGCGGCGGCGCTGCTTCGCATCGGATGGCCGCCGACTGGTGATGCCATCGTTCGGCGCGTACACCGGTGGTCTCGACGTGCGCGACATCGCGGTGCGCGGCCTCTTTCCGAAGAATTTTCTGGCGTATGTGCTGGGCCGCTCGCGCGTATTTGCCGTCGCCGCCTAGCTCGCCGTTGAGCGACGGCAACCCGGCATAAGAGCGTGAATTGATACCTTCTCTCGCGGTGATCAGTCGCCGATGATATCGGCGGACGTCGGCGGATTGTTGGTAGCTTTGTCCAGCTTTTTGGGACGGAACGCGTCTGCTGCGCGTTGCGCTGTTTGCTTATCGGCTGGTGTGAGCTGCGTCGCCAAGGCATCGACGCGTGTTTTCGATTCCGCATCGCCTTGCGCAGCAGCGATCGTGTACCACTTATAGGCTTGCGTCAGGCTTTGCGGCACGCCCATGCCGCGTTCATACAGCACCGCCAGATTGAACTGCGAATCCGAGAGGCCGAGATTTGCAGCGCGCGTGAACCACTGCACGGCGAATGCCATGTTCTTGGGGACGCCGGTCCCTTCGGCGAACGCGACGGCGAGATTGTGCATTGCTTTGCGGTTTCCAAGCTTTGCCGCGACTGTGTACCACTGCATTGCCTTCGCGGTGTCTGTCGGAACGCCATGACCGCGTTCATAGAGTGTGCCAAGGCGATAAGCGGCGACAGCGTTGCCCTGATTGGCGGCGCGTTCCAGCCAGCGTGCGGATTCTGCTTCATTCACCTGCACGCCGTTGCCGCCATCGAGATAATCGAACCCGAGAACCGCTTCGGCTGTAACGCTGCCAGCTTTGGCGAGCGTGGTAAGCCTTTCGAGCGGCTTCGCTTTCGTTTGTGTGACGGGTTGTGGGGGCGTTTGCACGGGTGCTTGAGTGGAAATAATGGGATAGGTCGCGCCCATAGGTTTCTGCGCTGATTGATCTTGTGCTTGCTTGGTAATGTCGACGGCTTCGGCGGGCTTGTTGTCAGCGAGTGGGGCGTGGAGTGTGGGCGAGGTCAACTGATCGCTATTTGTCGCCGCAGTTTTTCTCGCAGCGTTGCTCGGGCCGATGGCCGGCGTAGTGGGTTTCACAAGCTTGCTGATATGTGGCGGCGTGACGATAGCCTGATGGCCGCCAAACATGCCGCTTAGCATCTTTCCGGCGACAACGGCAACGAGAACAAGCAGCACGAGGCCGCCAATCAGTACGTAACGCGCGATATTCGACTTATCGTCGCTATCGCTTGAGGCGGTGCTGCGCTGTGCCCAGGCAAACATCCCGGGTGATATCGTGGAGTCCGAGGATGCCGCAGCATCGCGCGCGGAACGGCGCGCTGCCGCCAGGAAAGATTCGTTCGTCGATGCTTCGGCTTGCTGAACGGCCGTGGCTGCGAATGCCTCGGCGCCGAAGGAATGGTTGGCGCCGAATGGCTGTGAAGGCTCACTCGGATGCGGATCGCTTGCGTGCAGATCGTCCATGCGCGGTTCGATCGGAAACGCTGGGGCGGCAGGCTCCTGTGGAGGTGGAGGTGCGGAAGCCGGCTGCTGGAATGCAGACTGTGAAGCAGCCGGCGGAACGACATCGGGGAATGGCGGCATGTCGAGCGTTGCTCGCGCGGGCGCGGCAGGCTGCGGATTAGACACAGGCGGTGGGGCCACGAACGGTTGTGAAGCTGGCGCGGCGGCGTGGTGCGATTGCGCTTCAAAACTTTCTAGACGGCCATTCGCGTCCTTTACGGCGGCCCGCAATTCAACGAGCGCATCGCGATGACGTTTGTCCGCAGCATCCACGCGCTGACCAAGTGTGCGAACGCTTTCTTCGAAATTGTTGCTCGACGCGCTGCGCTCTGCAGTGTCAAGACGCCCGGCGATATCGGCGAGACCATGCTCAATGCCGAGCAAACGGCGATCGATACCTGCGTCTTGTGCTTTCGCTGTTACTGCGGCGATGCCTTCTTCAAGGCGCGAGATGGCGCTGGCCGTTGTGACGTGATTGTCCACTGCTTGCGCAATATTGTTTTCAAGCCGCGAAATTGCGTTCGCCGTCTGGCCGTTGTTGTTGGCTGTGCGCGATATTCCGTCTTCCAACCGCGCGATGGCGTTTGTGGTTTGCGCGTGGTTGTCGGCGGCTTGTGCTGCGCTGTTTTCCAAACGCGCGATGGCGCTCGCCGTTTGGGTGTTGCTATCGACCACATGCGCCAAGCCGCTTTCCAGCCGCGCGACGGCGTTCGCAGTTTGCGCATGATCGTCAGTAACTTGTGTGAAGCCGCTTTCCAGACGCGCGACGGCGTTCGCGGTTTGGGCGTGGTTGTCGGCGGCCTGCGAATGGTTGTTCGCGATTGTGTGAATGCCTTCGCCGAGTTTGGCGAGGTTCGCCGCGGTGTTCGTTTCGCCCTGGTTGACCCGCAAGGTCAATCTTTCGAGGGCCTCGTTCACCTGCGCAAGGCTAGCCGCCTGACGCTGAATTTCCAGGCTCGCCGTCGTACTCGCCGATTGCGCGCGCTCGATGTTGTCCAAAGTGCGCTCGATGGTCGTGGCGCTGGATTGCGCAGCGCGTTCAACGCCAGCGACGCGCTCGGCAATTGCGGATATGCGATCTTCCAACGAACGCGAGGTTTGTTCGGCTGCACCGAGCTTGCCGACAACAGATTCCACATTACCGGCGAGTGCTTCGATCTGGTTGGCGGACTGGTTGGCGGTTTGCGAAATCTGCTCGGCAAGGCGGGCGAGGCCGCTGTGCAGTCCGCGCACAGCGTCTTTCAACGTATCGTTCGCGGCGAGTTGCTCTACGCGGCCTACGCGATCGGCCAACGTGACGACGTGCGTACCGAGTTGATCGAAAGCTTGCGCTTGTTCGCGCGTCGCAATGTTGATCTCGGTCGCGGCCTTGTTCATCGCGCGGCCGTTGTCGCTTTGCGAGCGCTCCGTCGTTTCGAGACGGCGCGAGACATTGCGCAACTGATCTTCGATGCGCTTGTAGACAGACTGGATATCGCCGTCGCTACGCGACGCTGGCACATCTTCGGCATCGCTTGCGGCGGCGGTTTGAATCGGCGGCGCGCGATAACCAGGCGCAGGTTGCTGATGCCAGGGGTTTTCAGCGCTGCTAATACCGAATTCCTGCAAGCTGCGCAGAATACGACGCGTGAGCCACTCTCCAACTGAGAGGCCTTCGCGGCGCGCGGCGGCTCTCGCCGCCTCCCGGGCCTCCGGGGCGATGCCAGCCACATTCCACGGAAGATCAGGCTGCATTTTGATTCGCTATCCGCCGCACCGCAAAACAAGGTATCGGCGCCGAGATATTGTGTAAAGAAAGCGGCTTAGGCCAACCGGCTGTATGCGCAGGACGGTCGCGACCTATACACAGCTAATCGTGGGCCGATAGGGTTAATGCAGGGTTAGCGCGCGACGCCGGCCCTGGCCAATTCCGGTGCGAGCCGTCCAGTCACCCATCGGAATGCCATGCGGAAGTCCGAGAAGAGAGACCAGAGCGGATACGTGAAGGTCGCCGGCCTGTTCTTCTCGATGAAAAAGTGTCCGACCCAGGCAAAACCGTATCCGCCAATCAATGCGCCCAATCCGAACCAGCCGTTGCCGGTCAGGATCAGCGCAGCGAGCGATGCCAAGGCAACGCCGGTCCCAACGTAGTGGATCGCGCGCGTCTTCGGATCGGAATGTTCCCGCAAATAATACGGCCAGAAATCCGCATAGCTTTCGATCGGTTGATTGGTGCCGGAATTGGTCATCCTCCGATCTTATATCAATTCATTCTGCCGGGCGCGGTTTCGGCATGACGGTAGGTGGTGCCGGTCCTTCGCCACCTTTCACGCCTGGCGGCGGTGCGGCCGCCGATTTCGGATCCGAATATTCGCCAACCTTGTGACTGTCCGGGTTTTGATGATCGGGCGGCGGTAGCCCCATGTTCGTCGCGAACAGCTGCGTGACAAACACGCTGTCACCGTTCACTGCGGCGCCGACGCCACTGCGATCGTATGACGGAAAGGCGAGGTTATCGCGATGGTTGGGACTCGACATCCACGTATCGACAAATTCATGGGCGAACTTTTCGACATCGACGCCGATCTGCTTGTTGTAGTGCTCCTCGGCGATGTTTTCGCCGAGGAGGCCCTGAAAGTCGGCATCCTTGTCCATGATGATGCTGGCGGTCGTTGAGCCGTCCGGCCCGCGATGGGCGAGATAATTTTTTGCCGCCATGTCGAAACTTTTCGTGCGCGCGACATCGGCAAGTTCCGTGTCGAGCGCAAGCTTTTTCGCCGACGCATCGGTCTGATGACGTTCTTGTTGAATAAGATCGAAGATGCGCGCCTCAAGCGCGGGCATCACGCTATGCGGATCGGGCGGTGGCGGAAGATTGGTGGCCACTGGCGGCGCGCTCGCGCAACCCGCGCAGGCGAGCAGCACGAACGCAAATCCCAGCCCCCGCAGCATGCGCTTAGTTGACGATCTCGAAGAGGCCGGCGGCGCCCATGCCACCGCCGATGCACATGGTGGCGACGCCGTACTTCGCCTTGCGGCGGCGTCCTTCGATGAGAAGGTGTCCCGTCATTCGCGCGCCGGACATGCCGTAGGGATGGCCGATGGAAATAGCGCCGCCGTTCACGTTCAGCTTGTCGTGCGGAATGCCGAGCTTGTCGGCGCAATAAAGAACTTGGCAGGCGAATGCTTCGTTCAGTTCCCACAGATCGATGTCGTCGACCTTCAAGCCGTGACGTTCGAGCAGACGGGGCACGGCGTAGATCGGGCCGATGCCCATTTCATCCGGCTCGCAGCCGCAAGTGGCGAAGCCGCGGAAGATACCGAGCGGCTTGATGCCCTTCTTCGCGGCGACGGCGCTGTCCATAACGACTGCAGCGGACGCGCCATCGGAGAATTGCGAGGCGTTTCCCGCGGTGATGTACTTGCCTTCCTTGATTTCCTGCCCGCCATTGAAGACAGGTTTCAATGCGCGCAAGCCTTCAATGGTTGTATCGGGGCGATTGCATTCGTCGTGATCGACCACGACGTCGACAATGGATTCCTGTCCGGTCGCTTTGTCGAGTTTCTTCATCTTCGTTTTTAACGGAACGATTTCGTCCGCGAATTTTTGTGCCTGTTGCGCGGCGGCGGTACGGCGCTGGCTTTCGAGCGCGTATTGATCCTGCCGTTCGCGATCCACATTGTAGCGCGCTGACACGACTTCCGCGGTTTCGATCATCGACATCCACAATGCTGGCTTCACCTGCATCAGATGTTCTTCGGTGATATTCTTCAAATTCATCCCGCCCATCTGCACAAGCGAAATCGACTCGACGCCCGATCCGACAGCGATGGGCGTGCCTTCGGTAATGATTTGCTGTGCCGCCATCGCGATGGCCTGCAAGCCGGATGAACAGAAACGATTGATGGTCACGCCGCCGGTCGAGACGGGACAACCTGCCCAGATCGCCGCGTTGCGGGCGACGTTCATGCCCGTCGCGCCTTCCGGCTGCGCGCAGCCCATATAGACGTCTTCGATCTCGCCGGGCTCGAGGCCCGCTTTGGAGATCGCGTGCTTGACCGCGTGGCCGCCCATCGTGGCGCCATGGGTCATATTAAAGCCGCCACGAATGGACTTCGCGAGACCGGTGCGTGCGGTCGAAACGATGACGGCTTCTTTCATTGGGTATCCTTTCGAAACGGAGAAATTTGCTGGGCCGGACCCTAGCTTTTCGAGGAGGACCGCGAAAGAGCGTTAGATATGCGCGCCCATGTCGGCCCATTCGGGGGCGGCGCGGGAGCGGGAGCGATGCGTGATCATCTCGTCATGGAGATGACGAACCGTCGTGCTGCCGGTCCGCACGAACAAGAACGGCAACACGCCGTGCAACATGCACGCGCTACCCGCTGCGATCATCCGCATCCCAAACGACAGCGCCGTGAGCATGTGCTCGACATAGCGTTCGCCGACGGAGGACGGATGGGCCGTGAATATCGGGTAATGCTCATCGTTCGATCTCCCGAAGGCCATAGAGCCATGAAGTGCGCTGCTGTGTCACTAGCGGGATATCCAGCGGCCGGAGAAAGGCAGTCTGACAGTCACGATGATGGCGAGCGCCAATGTTGCCAGAACGATCGCGACGTCAATCGACATGGGAAAGACCTTCGTGAAAGCAGTCAATCCATCTGCTGCTCCCATCAGCACAAATGAAAGGCACCAGATTAATGTCAACATATAATTCAAGTGAACGAAGCGCTGCTTACCCGATACGCTTTCAGAAACATGATCGCGCGCGTATTCGAGCGTGTATGGATTGCGGAAGATTATTGTGGCGAGCGCGATGAGACCCATTGCGGCATCGGCCACGAAGCGTACGCCTTCAACACTCATCGAGGGCTGTATGAAACCCGCGTAGATCGCCAAAGCTGCAAACAACGCCAACGATGCGCCGTCGAGGACGCGGACTCTCTTGTCATGGAGAAAGTCACGAATGCCGATTACGAACGCGGCCGCGAACGCAATCCACAGCGCCAAGCTCACCGAAATACTCGTCAGCAATGTAAACACGATATACGGCAAAAAGCCGAGCAGAATGCCCATCGCTGTCTACGTCCGGATCCAGGAGAACCGGACTGCATCTGCTGCAGCCCGGCGGGATTCTTCTTGGTTTAGTGCGCCGGCGCGGAAGTCGCGCCCTTCTGTTTGGC
>DASZML010000004.1:0-4756 GCA_035551875.1 Rhizomicrobium sp. | reverse complement strand
CATTCCCAAGGCCAATGTGGCTTTTGTGCATCTGTTTTGTGAAGCCAGAGGCAGGATATTGCGAGTCTTCGCTGCGCTTACGAAATAAACCGCCGCCGTTCACCATTCCGTGTGGTCCAAGGCGCGGACAGTCGAGCCATTTTGACTTCCCGGGGACTCGGAAACGAGAATCGGGGCAGTTTCTGGACTCATTCCGACAAGGGCCGCGAATGTGGCAAAAACAGGATTAATCTCCCACAAAACGTGCCTGGAACACGTCCCGCGGCCTGGCCATCCGGAAAATCCGGCCCGGTTGGCGGCGGTGTTGAAGGCCCTGTCGACACCGGAATTTGCTTCGCTTGCGCGCTTTGAAGCGCCACGCGCGGATCTCGAGCCACTTCTTGCGGCGCATACACAAGAGCATGTCGATGCGATTCTCGATGCTTTCAACAACGAGAAACAGCGATCGGACGTTATTGCTATCGATGCAGACACATTCATGTCGCCGGGATCCGCGGAAGCGGCGTTGCATGCGGCGGGGGCTGTCATTCGTGCGGTCGATGGTGTTGCAAGCGGAGAGTTTCAGAACGCATTTTGCGCTGTGCGGCCGCCGGGACATCACGCGCCGCGTGATCGTGCGATGGGATTTTGTCTATTCAACAACGTGGCCATCGGTGCGTTTCACGCCCGTAAAATAAGGATTTCCGAGCGCATCGCTGTGATCGATTTCGACGTGCATCACGGCAATGGCACGGAAGAAATTTTCTGGAACGATGCGAATCTCTTATATGCCAGCACGCATCAGATGCCGCTTTATCCCGGCACCGGTTACGCGCGTGAGCGTGGTGTTGCGAACAACATTTTGAATGTTCCGCTCGCGCCGGCATCGGGTTCGAAAGAGTTTCGCGTGGCGATGAGCGATAAGATTTTCCCCGCGCTCGAATCCTTCGCGCCGCAATTCATCTTCATATCCGCGGGGTTCGATGCGCATGAATCCGATCCGCTGGCTGGACTTTGTCTGCATGAAGATGACTTCAAGTGGGCCACGGCGGAGATCTGCAAACTGGCCAAGACGCTGTGCGGCGGTCGCGTTGTTTCGACCCTGGAAGGGGGATATGACCTCGGCGCACTGGGTCGGTCTGCCGCCGCCCATGTCCGGGCGCTGATGGAGGCATAAATGCCAGAGAAATCAAAGACTAGCGCTACGCCGGTCGATCAGCTGAGCTTCGAATCCGCCCTCAAGGAACTCGAAGAGATTGTCGGTCGCCTAGAGCAGGGCGAGGTCGACCTCGAAGACTCCATCTCTCTTTATGAGCGCGGCCAGGCACTGAAGGCGCATTGCGAGAAGAAGCTGAAGGCGGCCGAAGGGCGGCTGGAGAAGATCGTCCACGGCGCCAAAGGCGTCGAAGGTGTCGAGCCCATCGATCTGGGTTAACGGGCGTGAACCAGATTTCGGCGAACCTTTCTTTCGAGTCCGCGCTGGGCGAAGCGGCGATGTTCGTGGAGGACTCGCTGGACGCACTGCTTCCGAAACCGTCCGGACCAGAGGCACGCGTGCTCGACGCCATGCGTTATGCGGCGCTAGGCGGGGGCAAACGGCTGCGCGGTTTCTTCGTGATCCAGACCGGTGGGTTGTTCGGTGTGGATCGCCGGTCACTCGGCCGGGTGGCGGCATCGGTGGAGTGCGTTCACGCTTATTCGCTTGTCCATGATGATCTTCCGGCGATGGACGATGACGATCTGCGCCGCGGCAAGCCCACCGTTCACAAAGCCTTCGACGAGGCGACGGCCATCCTCGCCGGCGACGCACTTTTGACACACGCTTTCGGTCTCTTGGCCGCGCCGGATGCGCATGGCGATCCGTTCGTGCGTTGTGAATTGGTGGCGCGGCTTGCGATGGCATCGGGTCATGCCGGCATGGTCGGCGGGCAGATGATGGATATGGCATTCGAAGGCAAGGAACCGTCACTCCCGGAGATCACGCGGTTACAGCGCATGAAAACGGCGGCGTTAATCTGCTATTCCTGCGAAGCTGGCGCGATCCTCGGCAAGGCATCGCCGCAGATGCGCACGGCGCTCCACAATTACGGACAGGAACTCGGCCTCGCATTTCAGATCGCGGACGACATTCTCGATGTCGAAGGTGAAGCGGGCCAAATGGGCAAAGCCGCGCGCAAGGATAGCGACCGTGGCAAATCCACCGTCGTTTCCGTTCTGGGTATCGATCGCGCGCGCGCGCAAGCCGAAGCGCTCAGTCAGCAGGCGGTCCGTCACCTTGATTTGTTCGATGATAAGGCCGACCTTTTGCGCGCGGCGGCGCAGTTCGTGGTGCAACGCCGTGCGTAACGCGCCAATCCGGTAGTGCGATGACTTGGCCCTCCAACATATCTCTTCTGGATCGCGTGCGCGTGCCGGCGGATTTGCGTGCGCTTCCGCGAAAAGATCTTCCGCAACTTGTTGACGAACTACGCAAAGAAACCATCGACGCCGTATCGGTGACGGGCGGACATCTCGGCGCGGGACTTGGCGTCGTCGAGCTCACCGTCGCGCTTCACTATGTGTTCGATACGCCAAACGACAAAATAATTTGGGATGTCGGCCATCAGGCGTATCCGCACAAGATCATCACCGGCCGCCGTGATCGCATTCGCACGTTGCGAATGGGTGGCGGGCTTTCCGGGTTCACCAAGCGCAGTGAGAGCGAATACGATCCGTTCGGCGCGGCCCATTCGTCGACCTCGATTTCCGCGGGCCTTGGCTTTGCCGTCGCGCGCGATCTGAAAAAAGAAAAGCGCAACGTCGTCGCTGTCATCGGCGATGGTGCGATGAGCGCGGGCATGGCGTATGAAGCGATGAACAATGCCGGCGCCGCGCGCCTCATCGTTATCCTCAACGACAACGACATGTCGATTGCGCCGCCGGTGGGTGCGATGAGCGCCTATCTGGCGCGCGTTGCTTCCAGTAAGCCGTATCGCGGTTTCCGCCACTTCGCAAAGAACATCGCGCAGCGTTTTCCCAGGCGCTTTCAAACGCTGGCCAAGCGTTGGGAAGAATATGCACGTAACTTCTTCACCGAGGGCACGCTGTTCGAGGAGTTGGGTTTCTATTACGTCGGCCCGATCGACGGCCACAACCTCGATCACCTGATTCCGGTTCTCGAAAATCTTCGAGACAGCGAAGAGAAGAAGCCGGTTCTCGTGCATGTGGTGACGAGGAAGGGCAAAGGCTACGCGCCCGCCGAAGCCAGCGCCGACAAATATCACGGCGTCGTCAAGTTCAACGTGCTGACGGGCGAGCAGAACAAGTCGTCCGCGAAAGCGCCGAGCTATACGAAAGTCTATGCCGAAGCGCTGATTGCGGAAGCGGAGAAAGACGAGCGCATCGTCGCCATCACCGCTGCGATGCCGGGCGGGACCGGTCTTGATCTCTTCGCAAAGAAATTTCCGGACCGCTGCTTCGATGTTGGCATCGCCGAGCAGCACGCCGTGACGTTCGCAGCCGGTCTTGCTGCCGATGGCATGAAACCATTCGCGACGATCTACTCGACTTTTCTGCAGCGCGCCTACGACCAAGTCGTGCACGACGTGGCGATCCAATCGCTGCCGGTGCGCTTTGCAATGGATCGTGCAGGGCTTGTCGGCGCCGATGGTCCCACGCACGCCGGTTCGTTTGACGTCACGTATCTGGCGACTTTGCCCGGATTCGTCGTGATGGCGGCAGCGGATGAAGTCGAACTGACGAACATGGTTGCGACGGCGGCGCAGATCGACGATCGACCGAGCGCGCTGCGTTATCCGCGCGGCGAAGGTTGGGGTATCGAGCGCCCGAAAGTGGGCGTGCCGCTCGAAATCGGCAAGGGCCGCATCCTTCGCGAAGGCACGACGATCGCAATTCTGAGCTTGGGTACGCGCTTGCAAGAAGCATTGCTCGCGACGGAGAAGCTTTCGGGTTTCGGGTTGTCTGCGACTGTTGCCGATGCGCGCTTCGCCAAACCGCTCGATCGCGAACTTGTTTCACGGCTCGCGCGCGAGCACGAAGTCCTGATCACCATCGAGGAAGGTTCGATCGGCGGCTTCGCATCGCATGTGATGCAATATCTCGCGAACGAAGGTGCATTCGATAAGGGCCTGAAGATCCGCCCGATGACGCTTCCGGACCGTTTCATCGATCACGATACGCCGGAGAAGATGTACGAGGCTGCGCAACTCGACGCGAAATCCATCGTTGCCACGGCGCTGAACGCGCTCGGCCGCGAGAAGGAAGCGCTGGCCGCGCGCGAACGCGCTTAGGCCGTCATGTGGGCCGATGTCCTGCTGCTTGCGGTGAAGGCGCCATGACGATCTGCCGGCACTTCGGCACCTGCGGCGGTTGCAGCTATCAGGAAATGCCGGACGACGCATATCGCGCGCTAAAACGCAGCTTCGTCGTCGATGCACTGGCGCGACACGGTTTCGCCGATGCCGATGTGCGCGACGTTGTGGAAGTGCCGCCCGGAACGCGCCGGCGCGCGTCGTTCAAGGTAGCGAAGCGCGATGGCAAAGTGCTGATCGGATTTCATGCCGCGCAGAGTCACGCCATCGTCGATATGAACGAATGTCTGGTGCTGACGCCGCAGCTGTTCGGCATTGTCGTACCGATGCGCGAACTGTTCGGCACGCTGTTAAAAGATGGCGGCGAGGCTGAAATCCACGCCACCGATAGCGACACCGGAATTGATGTAGCGCTGCGCTGGCAACGCAAACTCGATCCGGCGACGACATCGCAGATCGTGCGCTGG
>DASZML010000003.1:0-15819 GCA_035551875.1 Rhizomicrobium sp. | reverse complement strand
GGATCGTCCTGTTTGGAGTCGAGCTCGATGACCGCGCCGCGGCCCATCCGCAGCAGCTGATGCATCGGAATAACCGAGCGGCCCAGCACAACGGAAATCTCGACCTTGACGCCTTCGATATTGGAGGACATTTGAACTCTCATGGCAGCGATGAGCCCAATACTCCCGCGATTATACTTTCCGAGACGTTAATGGCGCAGGCTTCTTCCGATGTTTTGAGTAAGCCGGAATGGCGGGTTCGCGAGGGTCTCCTGCCCTATCCCGAAGCCGTCGCGTTCATGGAAGATCGCGCGGCAGCAATCGCTGAGGGCCGAGCCGATGAGTTGGTGTGGCTGGTGGAACATCCACCGATCTACACCGCCGGCACGAGCGCGAAGCAGGAAGATCTGATCGATGCACGTTTTCCGGTTTTCAAAACCGGACGCGGCGGACAGTTCACCTATCACGGTCCCGGTCAACGCGTCGGTTATGTCATGCTGGACCTCAAGCGCCGCACCGATCCCAACAAGGGACCGGATGTGCGCGGCTTCGTGCATGATCTTGAAGAGTGGCTCATTCTCACGCTGGCGCAATTCGGCGTGAAGGGCGAGCGGCGCGAAGGCCGTGTTGGCATCTGGGTCCAGCGCGGTTCGCGCGAAGACAAGATCGCCGCGCTCGGCGTTCGCGTGCGGCGCTGGGTGACGTTCCACGGCATCTCGTTCAACGTAAATCCCAAGCTCGACGATTTCAGCGGCATCGTACCATGCGGCATCAACGAACACGGCGTAACCAGCCTCGCCGATCTTGGCATCAGCGCTGCTATGACCGATGTCGATGCCGCGCTTCAAACGTCCTTTGAAGAAGTCTTCGGGCCTGTCGAGAGTTCTTGATCTCGTTTAGCATCGACGCCGACTCGAGCTGACGAGGGCGCATGCCACGGGTTTCTGCCGCATTTTTTGCAACCGCCGTTCTGTGCATTTTCGCGGGCGGCCTGCTCGGCATGTGGATGGCAAATGGCGGAAGTGGCGCCTATGCCGGAATTCATGTCCACCTCAATCTCGTCGGATGGGCGACGATGGGGCTTTGCGGCACGTTCTACGCGCTCACATCCGAAACCATGTCGGTGCGGCTTGCGTGGATCAATTACATCATCCTCACAGCAGGCATCATTGTGTTCTTTCCAGCTTACGCCTTGTTCATAGCGGGGAACAGCAATCCAATGCTTCAGACAATCGCGCAGGCGGGAAACGGGCTAACTGCGCTCGGCATGTTGCTGTTCGCCCTGTCGGTGTTTCGAGAATTGTTCCGGAAGCGTTAGACCGACGGACGCCGGTTGAAGCCTTTTTCCGCCGGTGACTCGGCTTTTTCCATGCTGATGCCTTTCACTTGCGAACCCGCAGGGCCGCGCGCGCATGTTGCGATGAAGTGTTCGACCGCGCCGTTCTCGCCGGATACCAGCACCTCAACATCGCCGTTCGCACGGTTGCGCACCCATCCGTCAAGACCAAGCTGGCCGGCTTCGGCAATCAAGAAGTTGCGATAACCGACCGCCTGCACCGATCCTTCGATGGTAAGCCGCAGTGTGGTGATTTCGATGTCGCTACTCATCGCACGCTCCTTCGATGCCGATACCGCAGAGCAACATCGGCAACACAATGGATTTGATTAACCAAAATCGCTTCACAGTGAGGTGAAAGTTCCACAGATCATACCGCTTTTTCACTGCCCATCTGTTAGGACAATGCAGCCATGCAATTTGATGGGCTTTGTGCAATAGGCAATCAGCTACCAAGTTGAATCGGCATAATAGTTCGGGGTCCGCGTGCAAAAGAAGTGGTTGATCGTGCCGGCGGTGGCGGCGCTGCTCCTGGCTTCGCAGGCGTATGCGGCCGACGACAGCGGCTCCAGCGTCATCGTTTATCAGCCGGACTTCTTCGCGGCCGCGCATCCAACCACGGCCTACGACATGATCGGCCGCCTGCCGGGTTTCACCTTCGACGACGGCAACTCGGCACGCGGATTCGCGGGCACTGCCGGCAATGTGCTGATCGATGGTCAGCGGCCGACATCCAAAACCGACGATTTGCAATCCGTTCTCTCGCGCATTCCAGCGGCGAACGTGGAACGGATCGAACTCATCCGCGGTGGCGCGTCAGGTATCGATATGCACGGGCAAACCGTCGTTGCCAACGTGATCCGCAAATCGGCCGACTCAACAACGGTCGTCGCCACGGTGAGCGACAACATCTGGATGCGCACGCATGAGACGGTGCCCCAGATCGATGTGCAGTTCACTCAGCACTCGGGCAACAGCACCTACGAAGCATCCGCCACCCGCTACGGCAATTACGACGATTCTGTCGGCTATGGCTTTCACAATGTCACCGACGTCAACACCGGCGATGTAACGCATCAAAGAGCCTATTCCGATGGCCGAGGATCTGGCGGGGGCGCGACGGGCGCCATTACGACGCCGCTGTTCGGTGGACAGTTCAAGGTCAACCTCGCCTTGCAGGCATCGCCGTTTAATTCCGGCGACTTCTATACGGCGCCCGGCAACGATCAGGCGATCACCGACAAGAGCGGCAGCAACAACGGCGAGCTCGGCTTGCATTGGGAAGGGGCACTCGGCGGCACAACGCTGGAAACATTGTTCCTCCAGCGTCTGGGCCATCAAACAGACGTGAACAAGTCTTTCGCGGCGGGCGACGATGAATTGTTCGCTTCGGATGAAGACACAGGCGAATCCATCGCACGCGTGACGTTGCGCTGGTCTCCAACGTCGGACCTGACTTTCGAGGGCGCCATAGAAGGTGCGTACAATTTCTTGAACGGCACCAGTAGATACGTGGTCAACACTGTACCCCAGGTAATCCCGTCGGCGAATGCGAAGGTGACGGAAAAGCGCGGCGAAGCATTCGCGCAGGCGACCTGGAAAATTTCCAAGGAATGGTCCTTCGAGGCCGGCATGCGTGCGGAGCTGTCGACGATCGGCGAAACCGGCGACGTGGCGCAATCACGCACATTCTTTTATCCGAAGCCCCGAGCTGTCTTGACGTGGTCACCCGACGATAAAACACAAGTGCGCTTTCGTTATGAGCGCGTCTTGGGACAGCTAGATTTCAGCAACTTCGTCGCCTCCAGCAATCTGTCCTCCACGGGCGTGAACGCGGGCAATGCCAATTTAAGGCCCGACGTGCATGACCAGTTCGAACTTTCGGCGGAGCGACATTTTTGGGACAAGGGCGCGGTCGTTGTGACGCTTCTGCACGAGCGCATTCAAGATGTGGAAGACTATATCCCGATAGTCGGCGCGACCGATATTTACGATGCGCCGGGCAATATCGGCGCGGGCCGCAATGACCAGATCGATGTGGAACTGACGCTTCCTTTGGACAAACTCGGATTGCCGAACGGTTTGATCAAGGCGACAAATATCTTCCGGTTCAGCAGCGTGAAGGACCCCGAGACCGGGCAGAACCGCGTGATCTCCGGCGAGCGTCCGCAGGACATCGAATGGACCTTGTCGCAAGACATTCCGTCGTGGAATTCGACCTGGAGCATCTTCTACTTCAATTGCTGGGACGAGCATTACTATCGGCTGCAGCAAGTGCGGCACCGCGCAACTATTCCACCATATTTCGAAGTGACGTGGGACTATACGCCGACGCCGGATTGGACGTTCCGCCTTGCCGTCGAGAATGCCGGCGCATTCACTTATGACGACACCCTGTATGACTACGCCGGACCTCGCGCGAGCAATCCTCTCGATGAGATCGAAGAGCTGTCGATCAAATCACAGCCACGGCTCTACATTCGCGTGCGCAAGACGTTCAACTGACGCTCAGGCGAATTCGATAATCACATCGTCGAGCGCCAGGCTGTCGCCCTTTTTGGCATTGATCTTTTTTACCTTCGCATCGCGCTCGGCCGTCAGGACGTTTTCCATCTTCATCGCTTCGACGACGGCAAGACTCTCGCCGGCCTTCACGTCCTGACCTTCTTGCACATTCACGGAAACGACGAGTCCCGGCATCGGGCAAAGGAGATATTTCGAAGTGTCCGCCGCGACCTTCTCCAGCATCAGCGACGCAAACTGTGTCGCCCTAGGACTGCGGACAGTGACAAGCGCCGACGCGCCGCCCTGCTGCAAACGATATCCGCCTGCCACACGGGCGATTTGAATTGCGGTTTCACTGCCCTTTTCGCGCAGATGCATGATCGGCTGGCCCAGATGCCAATCCGTTGCCGCTTCGAACGGTTCATCCTCGATGCGCGCGAAGAAGCGGCCTTCGTGGATATGCGCGCCCTTCACGGAATGGCTACTGCGATCCAGCTTGACGACAAATTCGCTCGCGGCGGGATACGCGCCATTCAACGTGCCGCTGATTTGGCTGGCGCGATAAGTACGAAGCAATTTTTTGATCACTGCCGCGGCGATAAACCGGCGTGTTATCGCCTTGTCCATCACGATGCCATGGAAGCCTTCCGGAAATTCCTCCGCGATGAACGCCGTCGTAAGCCGGCCTTCGCGGAAGCGCTCGCTGTGCATGATCGCTGTGAGGAACGGGATGTTATGCTTGATGCCTTCGATGCGGAATTGGTCGAGTGCGTTGGCCATCGCGTCGATCGCTGCGATGCGCGTCGGCGCATGCGTGCAGAGCTTGGCGATCATCGGATCGTAGTAAAGCGAGATTTCTCCGCCTTCGTAGACGCCCGTATCGTTGCGAACGATGACGTCACCGAATTTACCTTCAGCGGGCGGCTGGTAGCGCACGAGGCGGCCGGTCGACGGGAGGAAGTTGCGATACGGATCTTCGGCATAAACGCGCGATTCAACGGCCCAGCCATTGATGCCCACATCGCTTTGCTTCAGCGGCAGTTTTTGTCCCGCTGCCGAGCGGATCATCAGTTCAACCAGATCGAGCCCGGTGATGAGCTCGGTAACCGGATGCTCAACCTGCAGGCGTGTATTCATTTCGAGAAAGTAGAATTTGCGTTCCTTATCGACAATGAATTCGACCGTGCCGGCGCTGTCGTAGCCCACAGCTTTGGACAGCATCACCGCCTGCTCGCCCATCGCCTTGCGCGTCGCGGCATCGAGGAACGGCGACGGCGCCTCTTCAATGACCTTTTGATTGCGGCGCTGGATCGAGCATTCGCGCTCGTTTAGGTAAATCACGTTGCCGTGCTTGTCGCCCATCACCTGAATCTCGATGTGGCGCGGCTCTGTGACGAACTTTTCGATGAACAGGCGATCGTCGCCGAAGCTCGCTTTGGCTTCGTTCTGTGACGATTGAATCGCCTGAACGAGTTCACTCTCCTTGTGAACGATGCGAAGGCCTTTGCCGCCGCCGCCGGCGGACGCCTTCACCATCACCGGATAGCCGATTTCGGTGGCGATTTTTTTCGCATGGTCCGGCCCGGTAATCTCGCCGACAAACCCGGGAACCGTGTTCACCTTGGCCGCCAACGCGAGCTTCTTGGATTCGATCTTGTCGCCCATCGCGGCGATGGCTTTGGTGTTGGGGCCGATGAACACAACGCCAATTTTTGCCAGTGCCTCCGCGAACGCCTCGCGCTCGGAGAGAAATCCATAACCCGGGTGAACCGCTTGGGCGCCCGTCTGTTTGCAAGCGGCTACGATTTTGTCGATCTTTAGGTACGATTCAGCCGACGCCGATGGCCCGATGTGCACGGCCTCGTCGGCCATCTCCACATGCAGCGCGTCCTTGTCCGCGTCCGAATAGACGGCGACCGTCTTGATGCCCATCTTTCGAGCCGTCTTGATGACCCGGCATGCGATCTCGCCGCGATTGGCAATCAGAATCTTGTTGAACACAAATCCCCCTGGCCGCGCATAGCAGCCTGATTGGAAACGGTTTTAGGGCGTTCTTGCGCGCCCGTAAACCTGCTAACTCTTGATACATGCCCGCGTCGAAACCCTTCGCCCGCCGATTGGGCCTGGCACTATTTCGCCTTCATATCGAGAACGGTGTTGCCGTGGCCGTCGGCATGCTGGCAGTGGGTGTTGCGTTCTATGCCTCATTCGGCCTTTCCGTCACGATATCGGCCTATATCGGCGCGCTGTGTGCGTCGATCGTCGATCAACCGAGCCGCTTTTCCATCAAGCCACCCGTTTTTGTCGGCGTCGTGGTGCTGACATCGGCGATATCGCTGATGGCTGCATGGGCTGGCGCCTCCCCAATTCTGCTTGGTGTTTTGGTTGCGGCGATAAGTTTCGTCACCGCGCTCATGTCGGCGTATGGCCGGCGCGCACTCGGCTTGGCCATCGCAGGCATTCTTGCTTTGGTGCTCGGCATCTCGGGGCAAAAGTCGGGTTTCGCTGAGGCTGTGAAGAATACTGAATTGTTCGCGGCCGGCGGCATCGCATACGCGCTCTATGCGTTGGCGATCGGCGCAATTCTCGATAACCGAAATCGCCGTGTGGTACTCGGCGAAGCTCTCAGATCGTTCGCCAACTTTCTGCATGCCAGAGCGGCAATGTTCGAACCCGCCGAAATGCACAAGCCGGCATTCCGAACTGTGATCGAGGCGATGGGCGTACTTTCGGAGAACTTTCAGAACGCACGCGACATGATTTACGCCGGCCGCATGACACCGCGCCGCGCGCGTTATGCGGCAGCGCTGACGGCGCTCGTAGATACCTTTGAGCAAATCCTCTCCTGCGATTCCGACATACAAATTCTGCGCAAATCAACGCACCGGCATCTCCTGCACCGGATGAGAAGGCTGACAGAAGCTCTGGCGGACGACGTCGAAACACTGATCGTTCGACTCTCGAACCCGCGCGCGACAATTACTGTTAGCAATCACGCGCCCGAACTTCGCGCGATCTCTTCCGAGATCGCACGAATTGCGAAGATCCCTCCAGCCGATGTCGATGAGGAGGTCGAGCGCGCCGCCTTTCAATCGACAAATACCAAATATGTACGCTCAACCACGCAACTTAAGCGGCTAATCGAGATCATTTGCGTTCCCGGCCAGCGCGCCGAGCCGAAGATCGATCTGGATGTCGCCAGCTTTATGCAGCAGGAAACAGTGAGCCCCAGTGTTTTGCTCGCGCAGTTCACCCTTCGCTCGCCCACCATGCGCTACGCCGTACGCCTGACATGCGCCATGACGGTCGGTTATGCGATCACACTGCTATTTCCAAGCTACGTACATGGCGGATGGATCCTGCTCACCACGGCCCTCATAATGCGCGCCAATTACAGCATCACACGCCAGCGCCGCAACGACCGCGTTGTCGGAACGTTGCTCGGTTGCGTCATCGCCGCCGCATTGATCCATGTATTGCCCGGGGTATGGCCATTGGCGGTCGTGGTTATCGCCGCCGGCGCGTCGCACGCATTCGGTACCGTGAATTATCGCGTCACGGCGCTCGGGGCTTCGATTTCGGCACTGCTCCTTTTGCATTTCATGTATCCGGCAACGCATCCACTTCTGCTGGAACGCATTCTGGACACACTGATCGGGGCGGCGCTGGCAACCGCATTCAGTTTCCTGCTGCCAAGCTGGGAACGACGCAACCTGCCGCAACTGGTGCGTAATCTTCTCGACGCCGACCAACGCTTTACCGATCAAGCCCTCCGTCGCGCGCCGATCGAGCATGCGTACCGTCTTTCCCGCCGCAACGCTCTGGACGCCATCACCACGCTCACCGGTGCCGCCCGACGGTTGCCAAACGAGCCTGGTGCGGACCGCCGCCGCCTCGCCGTTCTCAATCAACTTCTCAGCGCAAACTATTTACTTGCGGCCGATCTTGCTTCCGTGCGCGCCGCGCTTCTGGCGCGTTCTACGGAATTCGATCCAAACCAAGCCGATGAGGTCTTATATGCAGCCCGAAGCGTCGCACTTGAGTCGCTTGCGCCGGAACAAGCGGCTGTCTGCGAACGCCCCGACCACATCCGCCGTCGCGGCCTTGGCGAACTCTCGGCGACAAAAGCGTTGCCATTCCTTCGCCGCCGGCTGCTGCATATCGAACGCGGCGCACGCAACGTGGCTGCCCTGGCCGCGCGCGTCGCAGACAGCTAGCTATTTTCTACCGGCCATTTCCTTATCGCGGATGGCACGGAATTCGTTGCCCTCGTACCAGTTCGGCCACGTATCGCTGTTGGCGATCTGATCGCCGACCGTATAGAGCACGTTGAGGTCGGCGACGATTCCGGACAAATCCCAATTCGCGTTCCATTCATCGGATGGCTGGTGATAATGGTGCAGCAGATAATCTTCGCGCACCGCATCACCGGCCGCCGTTCCACCGTCGATGAGATCGTGACCACCGCCGGGATACAGCATCGGCACGCCGACTTTTGACAGGCTGATGTGATCTGATCGGTAGAAGCCGCCTTTTTCCGGATTGGGATCGGGCGAGATCACGCGGCCTTCGGTTTTCAGCGCATCGGCCAGAACATCTTCCAGCTGCGATGCACCGTTGCCGACCACCACCATGTCATGCGCGCGGCCTTCCGGCAGGTTCGCATCCAGATTGATGCCGCCCACGATATGATTGAGCGGCCATACTGGATGCTTGGCGAAATATTCGGAGCCTAACAAGCCCTGCTCTTCCATCGTCCAGCCGATGAAAGCCACAGACCGCTGAGGACGCGGTTTGTCGGACGCGAACTTCTCCGCGATCTCGAGAATGGACGAGATACCCATGCCATTGTCGACGGCGCCATTGTAGATCTTGTCCGGTCCCGCAACGTCGGGCTTCACGCCGAGATGGTCCCAATGCGCGGTGTAGAGAAAGTAATCGCTCGGATGTTTCGAGCCGGGGATCACGCCGATGACATTGCGCGTATTCATATGGGTGACCAAAGAATGCAATTCGGCTGACAACGCTTCGCCGTTCATCGCGACAGCTTTGAAGCCATGCTGGTTCGCCGCTGATTTTTCCTGCTCGTAATCGAGACCGGCGCGTTTGAACAAGTCCTTGGCGGTATCGAGCGTGATCCAGCCCTGCACCGGCACCATGCTCATGTCCTTGTCGGCTGCAGCGAGCCAGGATTTGCTGCCGGAATTGGAATTGCGCACGACCTGCCAGCCATAGGCCGCGGGCTCAGTCTCATGGACGATGATCGCCGCTGCGGCGCCCTGCCGTGCTGCTTCTTCATACTTATAGGTCCAGCGGCCGTAATAGGTCATCGCCTTTCCTTTGAAGAATTTCGGGTCAGGACTGGCGTCTTCGTTGCCGGGGTCGTTGACGAGGATGACGACCGTTTTGCCCTTCACATCCATGCCGGCATAATCGTTCCAGCCATATTCCGGCGCCACGACGCCATAACCGACGAACACCAATGGCGAGTCTTTCACCGTCACCGCGTCGCTCTTGAATTGCGGTGTCCAATAAACGTCTTCGTCGGGAAACTTGGGATTGATGGTTCCTTGCGATGTGTTGAACATGAGGCTCGATTTCGAGGCATCGAGTGCGATGTTCACGGCGGGCACCGGCTGGAAATAGCTTCCGTGATACCCGGGCTTAAGGCCCATGCGCTTCATTTCATCGGCCACCCATTGCGCTGCGGCCTCGCCATCCTTCGTTCCGGGGCCGCGGCCTTGGAAGGCATCGTCCGAGATTGCCTTGTCGCGGGCCGAAATATCAGCCGCATTGATATCGGGCGTGGTGGACGGATGGCCGGGATAGGTTTGCGCGAATGCCGGAAATGCCAGCGCTAACGCCGCGGCACCGAGCAGGAAACGCTTTATGCGAATGAACGACATGAATGCCCCCTTATGAGGCCATATCCTACGAACCGGGCGGGTTTGTGCAATCGAAACTCTGTCGCGGTTTGTCCGTTTCATATTCTCAACCCGGAGACAGCTATGGCCAGCACACCCGATCCGAAACACCACGAGCGCAAGCCGCAACAAGCGACCACAAACGAAATCGATCCCTCAAACCCCAATGACCGCACCCGAAACAATCAGACGGAAGCGGAAAAGCCCGGTAGCAATGCCAACGAAAGGTCGGTCAACAAATGAGCATCGAAAAACGAATACCAAAACCGCCGTCGAACGAAGCCGAACGCCAACGTTTGGACCGGCCTATCGGCGGCCAGACCCGAAGCGGAGCCGTCAAGGGAGGCGATGCCGCCAAGCCGGGTCAGATGCAGGGCGACGAGGACAAGTCCCCCAAGGACGACTAGCGCATCGTCGATTGGCGTGCTGTGGTCACCGGGTGGGAGGACCACGTGGAATTCATCCGTTCACATGGCAACCGGCAAGCCGGGCTACCTTTTTCTGATGCCGTGCGCGTCGGCGACACACTCTATCTTTCCGGCGCGATGGGTGTGCTTCCCGAAACCATGAAGCTTGCGCCTGGCGGCATGGAGGCCGAGGCGCGGCAGATGTTCCAGAACATCGCGCGCACGCTGGAGCAGAACGGCCTGTCCTTCGACAACGTATTCAAATGCCTCGTGATGCTTGCCGACATGAACGAATGGCCAGCGTTCAACAAAATCTATCTCGAATATTTCAACAATCCGGATCGCCTCCCTGCGCGTTCAGCATTCGGCGTGAACGGATTGGCGCTTGGTGGACGCGTGGAGATGGAAGTTACGGCCTGCGCACGCGAAAAATGAAGACCGGTTTAAAACTCTTCCCTCTTTTATTCTCCCCATGGCTGCAGCTGCGGCCGCGGATATTGTCTTGCCTTCTGACGCGTACGATCCTGAGGCCGGCGCATGAACAGCGTTCAATCGGAGCTTTGTTTCTAGCGGGCGAAGTACACGCTGACGGTCCCTAACATACGCTCTACAACGGAATGTTATCGTGCTTCTTCCAGATTTGCGGGACTTGTTTGTTCTTGAGCATCCGTAGCGCACGAGCGATGCGCCAGCGGGTGGAATGCGGGCGTATCACGTCGTCGATATAGCCTCGGCTCGCCGCGATGAACGGATTGAGGAAGCGATCCTCATATTCCTTCGTGCGTTCAGCGATCTTTTCCTTATCGCCGATGTCCTGGCGGAAGATAATTTCCACCGCGCCCTTCGCGCCCATCACGGCGATTTGCGCGGTTGGCCATGCATAGTTCACATCCGCACGCATGTGCTTGGACGCCATCACGTCATACGCGCCGCCGAACGCCTTGCGAGTGATGACCGTCACTTTTGGGCACGTCGCTTCGGTGTAGGCGAACAACAGCTTGGCGCCATGCTTGATGAGGCCGCCATATTCTTGCGCGGTGCCTGGCAGAAAACCCGGCACGTCCACGAACGTGACGATCGGAATGTTGAAACAATCACAGAAGCGCACGAAGCGCGCAGCCTTGCGGCTTGCATCGCTGTCGAGCACGCCCGCCAGCACCATCGGTTGATTGGCGACAAAGCCGACGCTCTTTCCTTCGATGCGGCCGAAACCGGTGATGATGTTCTTCGCGAAAGCCTCGCCGATCTCGAAGAAATCGCCTTCATCCGCGACCTTCAGGATCAACTCCTTCATGTCGTAAGGCTTGTTCGGATTTTCCGGCACCAGCGTGTCGAGCGACATCTCGATGCGATGCGGATCGTCTTCAGTCGGCCAATGCGGCGTCACTTCGCGATTGGAAAGCGGCAAGAAATCGTAAAGCCGGCGAACTTCTTCCAGCGCGACGACGTCGTTCTCAAATGCGCCATCCGCAACCGATGACTTCGTACTGTGAACCTTCGCGCCGCCAAGTTCTTCCGCGCTGACGACTTCGTTCGTGACGGTCTTCACCACGTCGGGGCCGGTCACAAACATGTAAGACGTATCTTTCACCATAAAGATGAAGTCCGTCATCGCGGGTGAATAAACATCGCCGCCCGCGCACGGCCCCATGATGACGCTGATCTGCGGCACGACGCCCGATGCCAACACGTTGCGCTTGAACACCTCGCCATAACCGGCAAGCGACGCCACGCCTTCCTGAATGCGCGCGCCGCCCGCATCGAGCAGGCCGATCACCGGAGCGCCGTTCTGCAGCGCCATGTCCTGAATCTTGCAGATCTTCTGCGCATGAGTCTCGGAGAGCGAGCCGCCGAATACAGTGAAGTCCTTCGCATACACGTACACCATGCGGCCGTTGATCGTGCCCCAGCCTGTCACGACGCCGTCGCCAGGAATGATGTTCTTGTCCGCGCCGAAGTCGGTGTTGCGATGCTGCACGAACATGTCGAATTCTTCGAACGAACCTTCGTCCAGGAGAAGGTGAAGCCGCTCCCGCGCGGTGAGCTTGCCCTTCGCATGCTGGGCTTCGATTCGCTTCTCGCCGCCGCCGACACGCGCCTGCTCGCGACGGTTTTCGAGTTCGGTCAGAATATGTTTCATGGCTGCGCCCGCTTCGCGAGAAATGGCAAATCGGCGCGCAGATTGTGAGGGTTAGCTGGGACCGTCAAGCCAAGAGACGCAGGAAACGCTCCGCCGCGGCAAGCTCGCTGGCATGGTTGGTCAGCCGGGCTTGGGCCTCTTCGTCCCTGCCCCATTTTTCGGCCTGAAACGTCTCATCGACCGTCGCCAACCTGAATGCTTCCGTGGCATCGACACGCCTTTCGCGCATCGCCAGCGCAATGATCAGCGAGCCGGTGAGAGATGTCGCCGTATGAAGCGCAGCGAGCGCAAAATCATCGTGCTTGCAGACAGCGTTTCGAAGCGCCGACAACGTTTCCTGAGATTGAGCGACATGCGAGATGCCCGCCGTGGTCTGCAGCCGCGCGCCATGATACTTCGCGGACCAATCGAGCAACGGATCCCAGGCGTGCGCCTGCCGAACTGCCAATTCTTCTGGCGCTTCCGCGCGATAGGAGAGCAGATCGCTGCTGGCAAACGCCACCATCTCGTCGACTACAATTTCGCGGTTGGGATGAACGCTATCGATGGCGGTGAATGCAAGGCGCGTGAGAGGCATGGCGCGGGCATCTATCGTCTCGCCCGCTTCGTCCCATTCCGTTGCAACGGCTTCAGCAAGCGCGCGCCTCGGTATGAGAAATTCTGCTCCGCCTCGCGTTTTTAGCGGGCGGCCGTCGAGTTGGACTTGGAAGCCATTCTTCGCATCGGCGACAGTTGCCGCTTTATAGAATCGCTTCATTTTTTCTTTTTCTTGTGAACGATAGCGCGCGCAGCCTCGTTCGCCTTCACCGGATTCTTCAAAACCGCCTTCGGCAATTTTGCGCGCAACGCATTCGGCATGCCGTCATGCGGGCCGAGTTTGGGCACGGGATGATCCGCCCAATAGAGTTCGCCGATACCCGTGTTGCTGGATGGGTGGAACGGATACCAAAACTGATTCCGCATCCGGTTCGCCTCGCCGCCGACGATCAACAGGGCCTCTTCGTCGCTGTTGTTGATGATCGTATGCGTGATCCCGGTGCCGGACTTGAATCCGACGAAATCGCCTTCGTTCATCGCATGCAGATGCCCATCGATCCAACAATGGACATTGCCGGACGCGACATACACGTATTCGTCCTCATCGCGCTCGGCATGCGGATAGGATGTGCGCCGGCCGGGCTTCAGAACATCCAGATGCACGCCGATCCGCGAGAACCGCGCGCGGCGACCGAAGCGCGCCGGATAAGTCTGATCTTCCGTGCTCTTGGGATAACGGTTGGCCTTCGTCGATAGAATGTCACGCCAGTGAACGGCATCGCCTCCGCGCTTGCGGCCTTTCTCATCACCCGGCTTGCCGCTGTTCGGGCCGAGCTTGTGCCTGGGCGCATCGGCCCAGAACATGTTCATCTTTTTCAGATTTTCGTCTGCGGATACATCGAGCGGATGCACCGCGCGCGAATTGCGCCGGAATGCTTCGGTCATCACCAGAACGCGCGCGTCTTTCTTCGTGTTGTTGATCAGCGTATGGGCGATGCCCGTGCTGGCGTGCAGCACATGACCCTCGCCTTCGTTCAGGCGATGGAGATGGCCATCCATCCACAAATCCAGTGTGCCCTCGAGAACGAAGGTGAATATCTCCAGATCATCCATCGCCAGCGGCGGATAAGCACGCAACCCGGGCGGTATGCGCAGATGGGCGACACGGAAATGATTGATGCCTGCGACGGCAGACAGCTCGGACGCAAATCCGAAATCTTCTGTAGCCTGCGGCGGTGCTGCCGGTGCTTCGATCATGCGCCAGCTTGTGATGAATGACGGACGTTTCATTTCTTGCGCCTTTTCGCAAACAGATCCCGTGCATCGCTTTCGTTAAAGCCAAGGAATTTCCACGAACGCTCCATGTGCGGCGGCAACGGCGCGGTGACTTGCAAACGTCCTTCGCCGGGATGCTCGATGTCGATGGAGCGCGCGTGCAAATGCAGCCGATCCGCGATCTCGCCCTTGCCGCGCGATTGCGCCGCGCCGTATTTGAAGTCGCCAACAATCGGTGTTCCGAGTGACGCAAGATGCACGCGGATCTGGTGGGTGCGGCCGGTCAGAGGCTTGGCCGCGATCCAAGCATATTCTTCGCCCGCCTGGTCGACGACGACGTAATCTGTGAGCGCATATTTCGCGTCTTCGTCGTGGATATCCTTGGTCACCACACGTTCGTCGCGGCCATGCGGTCCGTGGCCACCCTCTTTCGCAAGCGCCAGCTTGATCGTGCCGCGCTTTTGTTTCGGCACGCCTTTCACCAGCGCCCAATAAATTTTCTGCGCGTCGCGCTTCGCCAGCAACTCCGACAACAACGCGGCGACGGATGTTGTGCGGGCGATGACCAGAACGCCGGACGTGTCGCGGTCCAGACGGTGGATCAGCTTGGGCCGTTGCTGTTTCTCGAACATCAGCGAACCGAGCATGCCATCGACGTGGCGCGTGAGCCCGCTGCCGCCCTGTGTCGCAAGACCCGAAGGTTTGTTCAAAACGATGACGCTGGAATCCATATGGATGATTGCGTCTTCCAGGCTGCCCTGGTCTTCGGCCTGTGGGCGCTTTGTGGGCGCTTTGGCTTTCTGTTCGGCGGCCCGGCTGTGGACGCTTTCGAGTTGCGGCGGCAGACGAAGGCTTTGTCCTGTGGACAAACGCTCGCTGGCTTTCGCGCGCTTTCCATCGACGCGGACCTCGCCCTTGCGCAGCAATTTCTCCAGCATGACGTGGTTCAGCGCCGGATAATGCCGCTTGAACCAGCGGTCCAGCCGGATGTCGTTGTCGTCCTTGGCGATGTAGACGTTCTTGCTCATGGGCCTGACTTATTGACGCTTTGGACGGAGTCCCCTAGCGTTTTCTTGCAGGGGATGGGGTTCCCCCTTTAACCGCCCGAAGGCCAGAAAAGCCAGATGGCTGATGACTCCTACCGCAATTCACCGCGGCAGGCGTCTGTCTTCCCGACACCCGCCGCAAGGCGGGTTTTTCATATCCGCCTCCGACAAGGAGAGCCTATGTCTTTCACGACCTGTCTTTATGTGACGCTCGGCGGCGCCATCGGTTCACTGGCCCGGTATCTCGTTTCCCTCTGGGCCTTGCCTGTAAGCCGCGATCTTCCTTGGGGCACTATCGGCATCAACATCCTGGGCTCATTCATCATTGGTTTCTTCGGAACGCTCACGTTGGCGCAAGGCCGCTTTCCGGTTTCCGAGAACATGCGCCTGTTCGTCATGGTGGGCATCTGTGGAGGTTTCACGACATTCTCATCGTTCAGCTTGCAGACACTCGACCTAATTCGCAGCGGGGCCATGGCACGCGCCGGCGTAAACATCGTGGCGTCTGTCATTCTCTGCGTGGCCGGGGTGGCGCTGGGACATTTCCTCGCTGCACAACTCAACGCGCACGAAGCTCAGGTCGCGCAAATTCCCATTGAAGAAGAATCGAACCTCGGTGACGTTTAGCTTTCCTGCCGCTTGGCACGAAGCTTTGCCCAGTAGTCGAGAC
>DASZML010000002.1:0-3269 GCA_035551875.1 Rhizomicrobium sp. | reverse complement strand
CCGCGACATGCATGCCCGCTTCCAGCGCGCGCAACTGTTCGAGCTTCTCACGCTTTTCGAGCGGGGACGCGGGCAACTTCACGAACCGCGCAAGCGCTTCGCGCTTGAATGCGTAAATGCCAATGTGGTGAAACAGTGGGCCTTCGCCCGACGGTGCCGTGGCGCGCGTGAAATAGAGTGCGCGGCCGGTGCCTCCGTTCGCATCCCACGCGACAACGGGCTTCACTACGCTGGGATTGTCGCGATCCGCCGGATCGTCGATCTCGGCGGCCAGCGTTGCGATATCGGCGCCACTCGTTTCCAACATCTTCGCCACTTCGCGCACATAGGCGGGATCAAGTGCTGGCAAATCGCCTTGCAGATTCACCACCACATCGTGTTTCGCGGAGGGATCGATTTTCTCAAGCGCTTCGAACACGCGATCCGAACCGGACGGCAGATCGGGCGTCGTCAGCACCGCCTTGCCGCCGTCTTTTTCGATCGCATCGCAGATCTCGCGCTCGGCGGCAGCCACGATCACATCGCCAATGTTCGCCGCTTTCGCCTGCCGCCATACGCGCACGATCATCGACACGCCCGCGATGTCCGCGAGCGGCTTGCCGGGCAGTCTTGTGGACGCCATGCGCGCCGGTATGACGACGATGGGATTCATGCGGCTTTTCCTTTTGCTCCCATGACTTATGCGACGTTCCGCCGCAATGACGCACCCCAAAGCCCAAGCCAATGTCGCCGCGTCTTTTGGGGGTGTTCACGCGGCCTTCCGCCTGTGCTTTTACATCCCCTTCAGTCGATCGACGCGGGCGAAACCGCCCGGCCAAAGCGGAGCGTGACCTTATGGATTCCTGGGAGTGGAACAAGATCGCAGGCGCCGTGCTTGGCACGCTGATCTTCGTGATGGTCATTCGCATCGCGAGCGAATCGTTGTTCGAAACACAGGTGCCTGCGAAGCCCGGCTATGTCGTCGAAGGCGTCGTCGAGAATACCGCTGCTGGCGCGCCCGCAGCGCCGGTTGAAGAAGCGATGCCCGATTGGGGCACGGTGCTGGCTTCCGCCGATGCCACGAAGGGTCACGACGTCTCGCACAAATGCGAACAGTGTCACGATCTCTCCAAGGGCGGTCCGAACAAGATCGGCCCCAATCTTTATGGCGTTGTTGGCCGTCCGCGCGCCTCGCATCCTGGCTTCGATTACTCCGCCGCGATGAAGGCGAAGGGCGGCACGTGGACGTTCGACGAGCTGTTCAAGTTCTTGAAGTCGCCGCAGGGTTATATCGACGGCACGAAGATGACCTTCGCGGGTCTTACGTCCGCGCAGGATCGCATCAACCTGATCGCCTATCTGCGAACAAACTCGGATTCGCCGGTTGCGATTCCGCCGCCGACACCCGCCAAGGCCGCAGCGCCAGCAACATCAGGGCCGGCTTCGCAAGGTGCAGCACCATCTGCGCCGGGCGGTCCTAAAGCCGCACCGCCCGCAGGTTCGTCTACGACACCGGCGCCGGCTGCTCCCGCAGCGACGCCCGTGGGTGGAACACCGAAGAAAGCCTGATACGGCTTGCAGCGTAACGCAAAAGCGGCAAGCGTGCGGTGATGAAAAACCGCACATTGCTTCTTGCTGTTCCCGTTACATGGGCGGGTTTGTGGACCGGACCGCTCGCCGATATGGCGCCGGATTTGAAAGTCGTGGTGCAAGGCCGCGATGAATTCGATCCGGCGTCTATTGATTATGTTTTGGGCTTTCGGCCGCAACCGGGATTTCTGAAAACGCTGCCGAACATTCGCGCGGTATTTTCGCTCGGCGCTGGCGTCGATGGATTTCTCAACGATTCAGAATATCCCAAACACGTTCCCCTGGTGCGTTTCGTCGATCATCAGCTGTCACGCGAGATGGCGCAGTATTGCGTGATGCACACGCTGATCTTCCATCGCCAGCAACGCATGTTCGATGCGCTTCAGCACGAAGGAAAATGGCGGCAGAGCGTTCCGCCGCGCAAAACCGAAGACACCCGCGTAGGCATTCTTGGTATTGGCGAGATTGGGACAATGGTTGCCGAACGCTTGCGCGAACATGATTTCCAGATGGCGGGATGGAGCCGCACACGCAAAACGATTGATGGCGTGCAAAGCTTCGCGGGTGCCGGAGAGCTTCAACCGTTCCTGGCGCGCAGCGATATCCTAATCTGTCTGCTACCGCTGACGCCCGATACGCGGCACATCCTAAATGCCACAACATTCGCGATGCTCCCCACGGGCGCATTCGTCATTAATGTCGCGCGCGGCGGGCATCTGGTTGAAAGCGATCTTGTCGCGGCCATCGACTCCGGACACCTCGCGGGCGCAACGCTCGATGTGTTCGAGACGGAGCCGCTGCCAGAAACGAGCCCGCTCTGGAAGCACCCAAAGATCACGGTCACGCCACACGTCGCTGCGATTTCCGATCCGCGCGTGATGGCAAAAGTCGCCGTGGACGGAATCGCGCTGATGGAAAGCGGCAAGCCACTCGAGAACGTCGTGGATTTTGAACGCGGCTATTAGCGCCCGTAGCGCTCTTTCAACATCGCATACAGCGCGCGCGCGGTATTTGCTTCGGCACCGGCACGGCGTCCCGGTTTCGGGCGATCGATCCACGCCGGAATGTCCAGATGCATCCAGCTGTTTGTCTCGGTGACGAAGCGGTTGAGAAACAACGCCGCTGTGATCGCACCCGCCAGTCCATAGCTCGGCGAGTTGTTGAGATCGGCGATGGGGCTGCCGATGGCGCTTTCGTATCCGCGCCACAGCGGTAAACGCCACGCGAAATCCTGCACACGCTTTCCCGCTTCGAAAAAATCGGCAGAGAGCTTTTCGTCGTCGGTGAAATAGGGCGGCAGATCGAAGCCGGTCGCGGCCCGCGCGGCGCCGGTGAGTGTCGCGATATCGATCATCACATCCGGCTTTTCGGAGTCGGCCAAGGCGAGCGCGTCCGCCAGTACCAAGCGACCTTCGGCATCGGTGTTACCGATCTCGACTGTCAGGCCTTTGCGGCTCGGAAACACATCGCCGGGACGATAAGAATTGCCCGACACGGAATTTTCGACGGCTGGAATCAGCACGCGCAACCGCACATTCAGATTCGCGCCCATGATCATATGTGCGACCGCAAGAACGGTGGCGGCACCGCCCATGTCCTTCTTCATCGTCAACATGCCGGACGACGGTTTGATATCGAGGCCGCCGGTATCGAAACAAACTCCCTTACCCACCAGGGTAAGTTTCGGCGCGTTCGCCTTG
>DASZML010000001.1:0-6419 GCA_035551875.1 Rhizomicrobium sp. | reverse complement strand
GCCCTCCGGCAGTGCAATCTTCTCATCATTCCACGAGCCATCTTTCGCGGGATGGAATGCATGGATCGAACCGGTGACGTTCTCGAAGATAGATGCATAGACAGCATCGCGGCCAGTTGACACGTCACTAACTGTGCTGTGCTCGTTCGGCGCATAAAGCAACACGAATTTCGGCTGCATCTTCTGCAGCGCGAATGGCTTTACTGCGAAGGAGACTAGCGCGCCCTGCGGCAGCGCAGTCGTTGCGCCGGGCGGCGTCCATGCATCGCGCAATGTGAAGATGAGGTTGCCGTTTGTGACACCTTTCAAATCCGCGCCGAGTGGCAATGGCAGTTTGATCGTACTGCCGTCGGGGTAGACGTAGAAAAATTCCGACGTAAAAAACGTTACGCCTCGCTCGACCAGTGGGATCGTGCCGTAAGGCCCGCGAAACACGATTGCGCGTGCGGAAATATCATCTTCGCCGACTTCCAGAACCGTCTTGGCGGCCGACATCGGTTGGCCGCGATGCCACATCTTCACGATGCGTGCATAGCTCGACTTCGTCATCGTGCCTGGGCCGAAATCCGTCGAGAACAGTATAGTATTCGGATCGATGTACGTCGCGCCGGATTTCGCCAGCGGTAGCGTGAAACCGTCGGAAAAGAATTTCTTCGCTTTCGGATCGAACTCGCGGATCACGCCGGCGTCGCTGCCACCTGGCGATAATTGCAACAGACAACGCTTAAAGCCCGGCGCGCAGTCTGCGCCTTGCCAAACCCAATTGGTCTTCTCATCGGCATCGAGCTTGTCGACGTCGAGGATCACATCCCACTTCGGACTAGCGTTGCGGTAATCGGCGATGGTCGTCTTGCGCCAAAGCCCACGCGGATGACTGGCGTCCTGCCAGAAGTTGAAAACGTCGCCATGATCGAGCGTGCCGTCCGCGATGCGGTCGTTGGCATCGAGAACTTTCAGGATGGAATCACGGTCCTTTTGATAGTTTGGATCGCTCTTGAGGATTGAGAGGCTCTTTGCCGTCTGATCAGCGGCCCACTTCACCGCCTTGTCGCCATGAATGTCGGACAGCCACAGGAAAGGATCGGGCGAGTCCGGCGTCAACTCTTCCGCGATCACCGGCAACGCTCCCACCACCAACGCTCCCAAGACCAGACCGACAGCCCAATTGCGCATGAACGACAACCCGCCAGATTTGCCCGCTGTTTGTTGGAAAACGCCGCACGCGAGTCAACCCACTGGCCCCACCGAAAGCGAGCGCTTATATAGCCCGTTATGACGGCATTCCTGAAAATGCACGGCCTCGGCAACGATTTCGCCGTATTCGACGCGCGCCAACAGCCGCTCGCGCTCGGTAGAGATGCCGCACGCGCCATCGCCAACCGTCGCTTCGGTGTCGGTTGCGATCAGGTGATTGTGATCGAGCCGGCAAAAAACGGCGCGGATGCCTTCATGCGGATTTTCAACTCCGACGGCGGACAGGTCGAGAGTTGCGGCAACGCCACGCGCTGCGTTGCGCGGTTGCTGATGGATGAGAAGGGTCGACAAGACGTTCGCATCGAAACGGATGGCGGACCGCTCGCCTGCGTTGCGAGAGGCGATCATGTGTCGGTGGATATGGGCGTGCCGCGTTTTGGCTGGCGCGATATTCCGATCGCGCGTGAGACCGATACGCTGTCTTTCGCGATCGATGTTCCGGGGAGCGATTACTTTCCGCTGACGCTCGCATCGGCGGTGAATGTCGGCAATCCACATGCCGTGCTGTTCGTGGACGATGCCGAGAATGCGCCGGTCGCGGAGATCGGGCCGACCGTCGAGAACCATCCGCTGTTTCCAGAGCGCACGAATGTCGAGTTTGTATCGCTCACGTCACTGAACACGCTTCGCATGCGCGTGTGGGAGCGCGGTGTCGGCACTACCCTGGCTTGCGGCACCGGTGCTTGTGCCACAATGGCGGCAGCGCAGCGGCGCGGGCTTGTCGGCAACAAGGCCGATGTCGTTCTCGATGGCGGCACCCTGACGCTTGAATGGGAAGGCGAAGGTAAGCCGATCTTCATGACCGGCCCGTGGGCCCTGTCCTACAAAGGCGAGATCGATCTGAAGGCGCTGCAATCGTGACCGAAATCGTGACCTTCGGTTGCCGGCTCAACGCCTATGAGAGCGAAGCAATACGTTCGCGCGCGAACGAAGCTGGCCTTTCCGACGCGATCATCTTCAACACATGTGCGGTGACAGGTGAAGCTGTGCGCCAGTCACGTCAGGCAATCCGCAAAGCGCGGCGCGAGAACCCGAAGGCGCGCATTATCGTCACCGGCTGTGCCGCACAAACCGAGCCCGATACCTATTCTGGCATGAACGAGGTCGATCTGGTTCTCGGCAATATCGAGAAGCTCAAAGCGAACAATTATTCGCGCTTCGTCAACGAGCGCGTGATCGTCAACGATATCATGTCGGTCCGAGAAACCGCGTCGCAGATGGTGGACAGTTTCGACGGACGAGCGCGCGCGTTCCTGCAAGTGCAGAACGGTTGCGATCATCGCTGCACCTTCTGCATCATCCCCTACGGCCGCGGAAATTCGCGCAGCGTCGGTGCGGGCGAAGTTGTGGCGGAAGCGCGGCGGCTGGTGGAAGCTGGGTTTCAGGAAGTGGTGCTAACCGGCGTCGATCTCACATCGTATGGTCACGATCTGCCTGGAACGCCAACCCTTGGCGCTCTGGTGCAGAAAATCCTTAAACTCGTGCCGGAACTGAAACGGCTTCGCATCTCTTCTATCGACTCCATCGAAGTGGATGGTGAATTGGTGCGTGCGATTGCTGAAGAAGAACGGCTGATGCCGCATTTCCATCTGTCCACGCAGTCCGGTGACGACATGATTTTGAAGCGCATGAAGCGCCGCCACTCGCGCGCCGACACGATAGCGTTCTGTAACAACGTGCGCCGCCTGCGTCCGGATGTGGCGTTCGGTGCCGATCTGATTGCAGGCTTCCCGACGGAAACCGATACGATGTTCGAGAACAGCATGAAGCTGGTCAATGATGCCGGGCTTTCCTATCTCCACATCTTTCCGTTCAGCGCACGCAAAGGAACGCCCGCCGCGCGCATGCCGCAAGTTGCAAAGCCGGTCGTGAAAGAACGTGCTGCTATCCTGCGCGCGAAAGGCAATGCCGCGCTAGCGGTTCAACTCGCCTCGCTTATTGGTAGTGATCAGGAACTGCTCGTTGAGAAGAATGGCCTTGGCCGCACGGCCTGTTTCGCGCAAGCGACATTTGACGACCATTCTGCGCCGGGTGCCCTCGTTCGCGCCCGCATCACCGGCGCTACCGCTAAACACCTGACGGCAGCGTTGGCATGAGAACGTTCGGTGAAGCACCGCCGCCGGAGACATTCTTCGAGCGCCTGAAATCGGGCATGTCACGCTCAACGGGCGGTTTGAGTGACAACCTCGCATCAGTCTTCACGCACGCGAAACTCGACGCGGACACGATCCGCGAACTCCAAGAAGCCCTCATCAAAGCCGATCTCGGCGCGGGTTTGGCCAAGCGCATCTCCGATGAGGTCGCCAGAGATCGTTTCGATGCGCTGATTACTGAAAAAGAAATCCGTGCCGCGCTATCGGCAGAAATCCTAAAAGTGCTGAAGCCGGTGCAGCAGCCTTTCGCTGTAGATCGCGACAAGAAGCCATTCGTCGTTCTGGTTGCGGGCGTGAACGGCACTGGCAAGACCACGACCATTGGCAAGATCGCTAAGCGCTTGTCTGATGCCGGCGCGAAAGTTGTCCTCGCCGCAGGCGACACGTTCCGCGCCGCTGCTATCGAACAGCTTCAAGTCTGGGGTACGCGCAGCAACGCGGAAGTCGTGGCAAGCAACGCGGGTGCCGATGCGGCAGGTCTCGCCTTCGATGCTGTCGAACGTGCCCGCAAGATTGACGCCGATGTGGTTCTCATCGACACCGCCGGGCGTCTTCAGAACAAAGCCGGGCTGATGGCCGAGCTGGAAAAAATCGTCCGCGTACTGAAGAAGCTGGATGCGACCGCGCCGCATGCCACGCTGCTCATCCTTGATGCGACCACCGGGCAGAATGCGCTGTCCCAGGTAGAAGCGTTCAAAGCCGCCGTTCCGCTGACCGGCCTCGTCATGACCAAGCTCGACGGCACGGCCAAAGGCGGAATCCTCGTGGCTCTTGCGGACAAGTTCGGTCTTCCAGTTCACTACATCGGCGTGGGAGAAGACGCCGACGCGCTGCAGCCTTTCGAGGCGCAGGCCTTCGCAAACGCGCTGACCGGGGCGGCATGAACAAGAACGGGAAAGAATCTCCGCTGATGCGGCTCTCGCTCGATCTCGGGCCGCTGATGATTTTCTTCGCCGCCTTCAAGTTTGGCGGGATCTATGTCGCGACCGGCGTGTTCATGGCCGCTTCTCTCGTGTCGCTCGCCATCGGCTATATGATGACGCGCAAGATTTCGCCGATGCCCCTTGTCACAGCCATCCTCGTTCTCGTCTTCGGCGGGCTCACGCTTTATTTGAAGAACGACACCTTCATCAAAATGAAGCCGACGGTACTCTACGCCTTCTTCGGCGCCGTGCTTCTGGGCGGACTTGCGTTCAACCGGCTGTTTATCAAAGCAGTATTCGCGCAAGCCTTCGATCTGACAGAAGAAGGTTGGCGAAAGCTAACGTGGCGCTGGGGTATCTTTGCTTTCGCGCTCGCGGCGCTCAACGAATATATCTGGCGCCACTATTCCACGAACGTCTGGGTGGATTTCAAAGTCTGGGCGATCATTCCGCTCGTGTTTCTGTTCGCGCTCGCACAAACACCGTTGGTGATGAAACACGACATCAGCGAATCGGAAAATCCGCAGCCCTAAACAGTCGTTCGCGGCGCCCACGCCGGCGCGGAATAAGGGCTAAACGCCTTTAAATCCTTACTTTCCCGCCAATGATCCAGCGCCCATTTCACGGATGGGAATGCAAGCTCGCTCCATGGGATGTCGTCCCATGAAAACAACTTCACTTCCAAACTCTCCGGCCCTGGCGAAAAGATTGGTTCCTCGATCTTCGCACGATACATGAGATGCACCTGGCTAATGTGCGGCACCGCATAAACCGCCAGCAATGTATCGATGACGATTTGCGCGCAGGCCTCCTCGCGCGCCTCGCGCTTCGCACCCTGCTCCGGCGTCTCGCGTTCTTCCATGAAGCCGGCAGGCAGAGTCCAGAAGTTCTTTCGTGGGTCGATGGCGCGGCGACACAACAGAATGTGGTCGCCATGCGTTACGACCGACCCAACCACAATTTTTGGATTGGAATAGTGGATGTGACGGCACGCCCCACACATCGCGTTCATTGCTGTCTCCTTCCGGAACACGCCGCACAAAATGCGGACAAACGCCGGAAGTTTTTGTTTTGTCTGTCATTGCGAAAGCAAGTCTGCAGCATTGTCGCAGGAAACAAAATAATTTTGCATCGCATGTGACCTTCTTCGAGAGGAAACAGTTGTAGCGGCGCGCCTAGGCGACTAGTGTCAATCATTGCCACGGGGGACCCACGGCAGTTTCATCGCCCGGCGTAGTCGGGAAGCGTTCAAGAACACAAATTGAAAAAACGAGCGCGCCCGATTTTAAGGCGACAGTTTGGGAATTGCAGGGGTTTTGGATGACGGCGAAGGTTCGCAAAGCCAACGGACATTTCGAGTTGGGCGAAGCACCTTCCTATCTCATGCGCCGTTGCCAGCAACTTTATGGCGATCTCTACGCACGCGAAACGGGGCAGCGCGATCTCACCAAACAGCAATTCACGGTTCTCGCGGCACTTGAGAACAACGATGGTGCGAGCCAAACGGCACTCGTCGAGATGACAGGCATCGATCGCTCGACATTGGCGGACATGGTGCGGCGTTTGACGGAGCGCGGCTTTCTTTCGCGCGAACGGACAGAAGCCGATCAGCGCGCCAATTCGGTCGCGATCACGCAGGGCGGTCGTAAGGCGCTGAAAACCGCGCGCGCTGCGTCGGACCGCGCAGAGCGGGCGCTTTTGGATGCGCTGCCGGCCGCCGAACGGGTGCGGTTCGTAAAGTCCTTGGCGACGATCGCGGAAGCGGCGGAAAATCTGGTCGCAGATGGCGCGGACCGCCCGCGCCGCAAGGCCTTCCGCCGTCCGCGGAGCAGCTAAACCCTTATATCGATTAGCGATCCGGGCAGGGCTATCGCGGCCTGCGCGTTTGGCTGCGCAGGTAATCCCAGCTTCGCATCTGCTTTTTGCGCAAATTCCATCGGCTGAAATTGCGCGGGCTTCTGCGGCTGCGCAGGCATTCGAGCCTGCTGCGCGGCGATAAGACTGGCGGTGTTGATCTGCATCGGCTGACCCTCGCAAATCATGGTTGCCAAAGTCTAAAGGTCAGGACGGCGTAGATGCCGCCTCGATG